>JAJZVE010000299.1 GCA_021845835.1 Pseudomonadota bacterium
GCGGTGAGCGATATGACCCGAATGACCGCGCAGACGCTGGTCCGCCAGCTCGAGCTGTCCGGCCTGGTGGTGATGAAGCGCCCGCCCGCGCCACCGCAGGGCAGGCCGATGCGGCGGTAGCCTGGGGCATGGGCGACCGCATTCTGACGGCCGAGGTCGCGCAAGCCCTGCAGCGCGAGAGCGCGCAGGAAGGGGAACTGCTGGCCTGGATCGTCATCGGCGGCGAGGGCGAGGTCGTGGCGCGGCCCGTCACCTCCGGCCGTGGCGCCCTGCCCTATGTGCCGGTCGCCGACACGCTGGAGGCGTTGCGGGCGCAGATGCCGGCCGGACTGGTGCGCGCAACAGAGACGCCGATGGACCCGGACCGGGTGCTGGAAATCTGGTACGCCCCTGAATAGGGCGGCTGACAGGGAACGCCCCGGCGCGCGAAGCGCAGCCGGGGCGAGGCTGGGGAGGAAACACCTGCCCTTCTACGCCCGGCCCTGCACCGCGGTGACCCAGATCACAATCAGAGAAGATCAGTGATGGTTCGCGCTCCGGGTCAACGCCGGTCAGCCTGTACCGCAGGCGCCGGTCTGACTTGCAAAGACGGGACGCCACCTTAGATTGCAAATCCTGAGCCCTGGCAGAAAATGCCCGGAGATCAGCGGACGCTCTGTACCGTGCCGCCGGTCCGATGCTCCAGGACATTTCCACGCGTCGCGTGAAGCTCCCCCATGACGGATTACGTTGTGACATATCAAAAACTGCTCGGCGCCGCCCGACAGCCTCAGAGTCCATCCGGGATCATTTTCTTTGCTGACATAGCTTTCGGAGCATGAGGCGGACGGAGGCCCACCGAAGGAATGCCAAACCGGTGCGGTTGAGGCACTCCCAGTCTTTGGCCAATCGGCGACATCGGTTCAGCCAGGCGATTGTGCGCTCGACAATCCATCTTTTCGGAAGGACGACAAACCTGTTGAGGTCGGAGCGCTTGACGATCTCGACGTTGACCTGCGCGCAGGCGGCGGCCAAGCCGTCGCGGAACTTCGCGCCCTGGTAGCCACTGTCGGCGTAGAGCTTCAGCAGGAAGGGATACAGGCCGAACAGCGCGCTCATCAGCAACACGCCGCCGTCGCGGTCCTGCATGTCGGCCGCGTGCACGATGGCCTGCATCAGCAGGCCCTGCGTGTCGACCAGGATGTGCCGCTTCTTGCCTTTTATCTTCTTGCCCGCGTCGTAGCCCGGCGGGTCGACCGAGCGCCCCCCTTTTCCGCGCTCTTGACGCTCTGGCTGTCAATGATCGCCGCTGTCGGACTGGCGTCACGCCAAGCCAGCTCCCGGCACTGCACGTAGAGCGCGTGATGGATGCGGTCGAGCGTCCCGTCCCAGTCCCAGCGCCGGAAGTAGTCGTTCACCGTGCTGCGCGGCGGCAAGTCCTTCGGCAATGCCGCCCACTGGCAGCCGGTGCTCAGCACATACATCACGCCGTTCACCACCGACCGCACATCGACCGTCCGCTTGTTGCCGCCGCGCTTCGCGGGCGGGATCAGCGGGCCGATCAGTGCCCATTCCTCATCGGTCACATCACTCGGGTAGCGCAGGCCACGACGGTCGTAGCGGGCGCGGTTCTCGGTCGTCCACATCCCACGAGCTTCACCAATCCCGCCGCGTCGCCCGAAATCACAACCGATTCAAATCGCTCGCCCTGTTCCCGGATGGACACTCACCAGGATGCTGGTCGCGATTCCGAATTCTCGACGGACGAAAGCATGGAGGCCGGGGTACGCCGCGCCCTTGCACAGATGGGCAAGGTGCCGGCATCTGTGGCGCATCAGTCGGCGCGTCCCGCCAATCGACCGCGTCATCGCTTCGTGCGCGATGGCGAGGTGCCGGTTGTTGTGCTGCCTCTGCAGCGCGAGCACCGGGAGCGCGCCGCAGGTCCTGTGACCATGCCGGACCGGCCGGGCGAGAGCCGGCTTGCAGCCGTAGAGGCCTTGCTCCGGGAAGAGCGAGCCGCCCGCGAGCAGGCCGAGCAGGCATTGCATGCGGCGCAGGCCACGATCCGCGACCTGCAAACCAAGCTGGGGCATGCGGTGCTGGCCCGTGATGAGGCGCTGGAGGCCGTTCGGGCAGCGGAAGCACGGATGCAGGAATCGGCGGCGCACAGGGCCGACGAACGCCAGCCGCCGCTTCCAGCACCGCAAGCTGGAACATTGGAAAGACCACGGCGACGAGGGCGGCCGCCCAAATCGTCCCGCATGGCGACGGACATTGACCCGGCACGTACGGGTGCCGACACCGAGCCCCAGGACGTCGCCACCCTATCGGAGGCGGCTCCCGTCACGCCTCTTGGCAAACCGGCTGTACGACCGAAGCCGCGGCAGAAGCCGGTGAAATGGTGGGTCGAAGGGTGGCAATCTGAATTCGGCTTTTGACGCCGGCACGAGGAGGGCCGCAGACAGCTCATTGATCGATGCTGTCACGGTGCCGTCGGACACTGCACTTCCCCTGCACCCGGGGGCAACAGGTCATGCGACCCCATGCGCCCCGCCAGTTGCGCAGCCTTGACCGGCAGCACCAGGTGATCCAGGCTGACCTTGTAACGACTTCTGTCCGTGGATTGCGTGGCGAGGCAGCTTGGACGAGATCGATATCTGGCGTACTGCCAAACTGCTGATCGACCAACGCGGCCTGCATGCGCAGTATGATGCCATGCTTCGTGCGTCCGAATTGAAGGCGCAAGGCGATGCGGCCGGTGCCGCCGTGTGGTTGCGCGTGTTCGACGCGATCGATGAGCTGTGGCGCACGGAACGGCTGACCGGCGAATCCCTGCAGTAGGTCGTGCATGAGCCAGGATGACGCCCCAGGTGGGATGACCTGCGATATCGAGGCCGACCTTTGCTCCCTCGCCCTCAATGACGCCGCCGCGGTCCTGACGTTCCTGGGCACGCAGGGCGAGCGGATCAGTGTCACCATGCCGCCGATGATGCTGGAGACGTTGGGGCAGCAGATTGCGGCGATGCGTTCGCGCCTGCCTGGGCGGTGGTCGCCCGCGGGGAGGACCGGCCGATCGTGATGGGTGTGCGGACCAGCTGGCAGCAGCCCGACGCTTCCATCTGCGCGCCTGCCTGTGGCAGTCCCGATGGTCTGCCACAGGCAGGCCATCGGGACTGGGCCTGAACGTGGAACCTGCAGTCGATGACTTACGACACCGAATTGGCCGGCTGCTTTGATGGTGCCGACCTGCTGTTCGCCGCCAGTCCAGACAGCCAGGACCGCGCGTATGTCTGGCTCGGCGAGTTGCGCCGCCGGCAGGCGTCCTGGGCCGAGGTGAGGGCGCAGGTGGAAGAATTCCTTCGCGAGCGCAAAGCGCCCGTGTTTCACGTCCTCGACGAACTCGAACGGGTCAAGCGGCTATTGGGTCCATGGCTATCCGCTCCCGCCAACGACGGATAGAGGTGCACTGGCTTCCAGTGCAGACAGGCTACGTCTAGACGATATCGATGATCCGAAATTTCCGAAGATTCGCCGCGCTGGTGTGTAGCGCGACAGGCCGTATGGCCGGGGAGCGACAGCTTGGGGATCTTCCGCATTCCTGGTGCAGGCGGGTGACTGGATTGGTCTCTCATGCAGCGGCGAGAATGCGCTTTCGCAATAGATCATAATGTGCCCGGCCATACATCTGGCGCTTGATGGTCTTCACGCGGTTGATCTGCCCCTCGACCGGGCTCGTGCTCCAGGGCTCGACGATACCGGCACGCACCGCTGCGGCGTCGCGGGTGATGCCGATTGCGAAACTGGCAAGTTCACTGTGCCTGGCGGCGGTGAGCCATTCGTCGAGGTCGCAGGCATCACGTGTACGGAACATCGTGGCGAAGCGCTTCGCCAGGTCAGCGGCCTGCGCAAGCGCTGGCGCGATCTCTCTCAGCTTGTCGATGAATGTCCGCTCAGTGCTCGCGACCGGTTCGGTGTTCATGCCGAGGAGCCACGCACAGCGCCGGTGCGAAGGCGCCGGCCAAGTCGCAGTGTTCATCACGCATGGCGTGCGACGCGCAGCGGCCCAGCGACGCACGGTCTGCACGCTGCCGGTGAAACCCTGGGACAAGAGCGCCGCGTGCAGCGCAACGGCGTTGCGGCATCCCTCCTGCCAGCGCCGCTTCAGGTCCGCCTTGAACGGCGTCAGCAAGCTGGTGGCGCCTGGACGGCGATGCTGCGGTTCACCATCCGCCGCCAACCAGCGCTCGACCGTGCGCTTGCTCACCCCCAGTCTCGGCGCGATCAGACGCGGCGGTACACCGCTCGCGTGCAGGCGTTGGATCTCTGCATAACGGTCACGGCGGTGCTCGCGCCGGGAGCGGCGCAGGACCGCCAGTTGCGTCTCCTTCGCGACCACCTTCTCTGGTGCGGGATACAGGGCCGTTGCGACGGCCGCGGCGGCGGTCCCGATCGCCTTGCGGTGCCGGGCGACAGCCTGGCGCAAGGCGTCACCGAGGTTGTGGAGCAGATGCCAGCGATCCGCGACCTGAACCGCACCGGGTGCCCCTTGCCGGATGCCGTCCGCATAGACGCTCGCCCGATCCCGGGCGATCACGGCCACACTGGGATGGCGCTGCAGCCAGGCGGCAATCGTGCCGGTGGCGCGGTCAGGGAGCAGATCGATGATCTTTCCCCGCTCCAGGTCACACAGGATCGTGCCATAGCGTAGTCCGCGCCGCCATGCCCACTCGTCGATGCCAAGCACCCGCGGTGGTGGGGATGGCGCGAGTGCCACCAATCGGACAAGGCGCAAGACGGTGTCGCCGCTGACTGGCATGGCGAGTGCAGTCGCCAAGCGTGCGCCAGGCTCCCCGCCCAGCGCCAGCCCGATCCGGCGCTGGCTGTCGGCCAGCCGCGATGTGCGGCGGGCCTGGACGGAGGCGATGTGCGGCAGGCGCTCGGCGAAGATCCGACGCGGGCAGGTTGCCGTGTCGCAGCGGAAACGACGGGCCTCGACCTGGAGACGGACGACGCGTCCCTGATGCGGCAGGTCGGCGAGGGTGCGGAGATACTGGCTATGCCGTCGGACCGATCGCTTGCCGCAAGCAGGGCACACCGCGGATCTGGACGTTGACGCGGCCAGGATGGTGAGATGATCGGAGTCGGGCACGATCTGCCGGATGGACAGTCCCGGCAGGAGCAGCGGAAGAGAGTGGGACAATCGGGGTAATCAGAACTCCAGGAGGAAGATTCTCATATGGAAATTCACCCCCGAAATACCCACCCCGCCTGCACCAGGAATGCGGAAGATCCCCTTGCTGTCGCTGAGCGGTCAACGATGCTGTCGCGCGGCACGCTGGTGGGTGCGGTGGCGGCACTGGGATTCTGCGCCGCAACGCCGGCTGCGGCGGGGTGCGCTGATCAGTTCGCAGATGGGGCTGCGCCGGCGCTGGTGAACCAGCGGCTTGCGCAGCGCACCGAGCCCCTGTGCTTCCAGGCTTTCGCCGTCCTGTATTCCGGGATCACACGCACGCCCCTCTACTCGGCCGAGCATCTGACGACCGATCGGATCGAAGCGGCCAAGGGGGTCCGGCGGGTCAACGTGTTCCATCCGGAGGAGCGGCTGCCGCCCGAATGGCGCGCTGAACTGTCAGATTACGCGCGGTCGGGGTACGACCGCGGGCATATGTCGCCAAGCGGGGATATGCCTGACGAGGCAGCGCAGGCGGAGAGCTTCAGCTTGGCGAACATGGTCCCGCAGGCGCCGAGGCTGAACCGGGGCGTCTGGGAAGGCATTGAGAGCGCGGTGCGCGACCTGGCCCTGCGGGACGGCAGCGTGTTCGTGGTCACCGGGCCGCTGTTCCAGGGACAGGAACTGCAGGCGCTCAAGGGGCGCGTGCTGGTGCCGTCGGACACGTTCAAGGCGGTCTATGACCCGGCGCGGCGCGGGGCGGGCGCCTATGTCTGCACGAACACGAACCAGCCGGCCTGTCGGGAAGTCTCCGTCGCTGTGTACGCGGCGGTGGAAAAGTAGGCCACGTAGCGGCGGCATGATGCTGCTCCGCGACGCGTGGCAGGCGGACTACGAGCGCTGGCAACGGCGCGACCTGTCCGCCCGGCAGTATGTCTATCTCTGGGCCGACGGCGTCTTCCTGCAAGCGCGCATGGAGCCGCAGGCCGAGTGCATGC
>JAJZVE010000300.1 GCA_021845835.1 Pseudomonadota bacterium
AGCGCCCCGCCCTGGCCGGCGCCGCTGGCCAGCAGCAGCGGCCCCGCCTGCGGCCGGCACAGTCGCGCCGCCAGCGCCGCCAGCGCCGTCGCGTCGCGCCCGGCGCTGTGTACGTCGCCGAACCCCGCCGCCGCCGCCCGCGCCGCCGTGGCGTCGCCGACCGCCAGCAGCGGCAGCGCGTGCAGCGCCGCCGGCAAGGCGGCGATGGCGTTGCCGCTGGTCACCAGCACCGCCTGCGGCCGGAAGGCGAGGCTGAGCGGACGGGGCCGGATTGCCAGCATCGGCGCCAGCACGGCATCGCGGCCGAGGGCGCGCAGGCGGGCGGCGGTTTCGCTCGCGCCGGGCTGCGGGCGCGTCACCAGCACCGCGTCAGGCAAACAGGTCGGCCGGGCTGTCGGCGCGCAGGCGGCGCCCCAGCTCCGCGCCCAGCGCCGCCGCGTCGGCCGCGGCGCCGGCGAGGTCGCGGCGCAGCAGGAACGTGCCGTCGGCCCGCGCGACGAGGCCGGTCAGGTGCAGCGTGCCGTCGGCAAGCAGCCGCGCATGGGCGCCGATCGGCGTGCGGCAGGACCCGTCCAGCTCGCCCAGCAAGGCCCGCTCCGCCGCCGCCGCCGTCGCCGCCGCCGGGTCGGAGAGGGCGCGCAGCGTGGCGCACAGCCCGGCGTCGGCGGCGCGGGCGGTGATGCCGACGATGCCCTGGCCCGCCGCCGGCAGCATCGTCTCCGGTTCCAGTATCGCGCTCACAGCCGCCTCCAGCCCCAGCCGGCGCAGCCCGGCCAGTGCCAGCAGCGTGGCCGCCATGTCGCCGGCGCGCAGCCGCGCCAGCCGCGTCTGCACGTTGCCGCGCAGCAGCGCCACTTTCAGGTCCGGCCGCGCGTGCAGCAGCTGCGCCTGCCGCCGCACCGAACTGGTGCCCACCACCGCGCCACGCGGCAGTGCGGCGAGCGGGTCGGCGGGGTCCGGCACGGCGGCACCGGGGGCGAGGATCAGCGCGTCGCGGGCATCCTCGCGCGGCAGCGTGGCGGCCAGTACGATGCCGGGCGGCAGCGTGGTTTCCAGGTCCTTCAGCGAATGCACCGCGGCGTCGATGCGCTGATCCGCCAGCGCCTCGTGGATTTCCTTGGCGAACAACCCCTTGCCGCCGATTTCGGCGAGCGGCCGGTCCTGCACCCGGTCGCCGGTGGTGGCGATGATGTGCTCGGCGGCCGCGCGCTCCGGCGCCGTTTCGCGCAGGCGGGCCAGCACGGCGCGGGTCTGCCAGAGGGCAAGCGGGGAGCCGCGCGTGCCGAAGCGCAACGTGCGGTGCTGGGCAATGTCCATGCCGCAACCTAGAACACGCGCACGACGGGATGAAGGCGACCATGACCGATTTGCCCGGCCCGGTACTCGGCATCGAGACCTCCTGCGACGAAACCGCCGCCGCCGTGCTGGCGCCGGACGGGCAGGTGCTCGCCGAAACGCTGCTGAGCCAGCAGGAGCACGCTCCTTACGGCGGCGTGGTGCCGGAGATCGCGGCGCGCGCGCATCTGGACCATCTGCCGCGTCTCGTCACCGAGGCGATGCGCCGCGCCGGCGTGGGCTTTGGCGAACTCGGCGGCGTGGCGGCCACGTCCGGGCCGGGCCTGATCGGCGGGCTGATCGTCGGCAGCAGCTTCGCCAAAGGCATCGCCCTGACCCACGGAATACAATTTGTCGCAATCAACCACCTGGAAGCACATGCGCTGACGGCGCGGTTGCCCGGCCTGGTGCCGGACGGGCTGGCGTTTCCCTATCTGCTGCTGCTGGTCTCCGGCGGGCACTGCCAATGCGTCGCGGTGGAGGGCGTGGGCCGCCATGTCCGCCTCGGCGGCACCATCGACGACGCCGCCGGCGAGGCGTTCGACAAGGTGGCGAAACTGCTGAGCCTCGGCTGGCCCGGCGGCCCGGCGCTGGAGCGGCTGGCGGCATCGGGCGATCCCGCGCGCTTCGCGCTGCCGCGTCCGCTGCTCGGGCGGCCCGGCTGCGATTTCAGCTTTTCCGGGTTGAAGACCGCGGTTGCCCATCTGGTCGCAGGGTTCGCGCCGGGGCCTGTGCCGGCGGCGGATATTGCCGCGAGCTTCCAGCGCGCGGTCGCGGACGTGATGGCCGACCGCGCCGATCACGCCATGACGGCGTTCGCCACCCGGCACGACGCGCGCACGCTGGTTGTCGCGGGCGGCGTCGCCGCCAACGCCGCGCTGCGCGCCGCCCTCGCCGCCGCCGCGGCGCGACGCGGCTTCCATCTCGTCGCGCCGCCGCCGCGCCTGTGCGGCGACAATGCAGTCATGGTCGCCTGGGCAGGCATCGAGCGGCTGCGCCTGGGACTGACCGACACACTCGATCATGCGCCGCGTCCGCGCTGGCCGCTGGAGACTCTGACGTGAATTATCGCCACATCTACCATGCCGGCAATTTCGCCGACTGCTTCAAGCACGCGCTGCTGGTCTGGCTGATCGGCGCGTTACAGCGCAAGCCCGGCGCCATCGTGGTGCTGGACACGCACGCCGGGACCGGCCGCTACGACCTCGATGCCGAGCCTGCCACGCGCACCGGCGAATGGCGCCAGGGCATCGCGCGGCTGCTTGACGACCCGCCGCAGCCGCTGGCCGGGTACGTCGCACTGGTGCGCGCGCTCGGGCTCTATCCCGGCTCGCCGGCGCTGGCGCGGCGGATGCTGCGCGCGCAGGACCGGCTGGCGTGCTGCGAACTGCATCCCGAGGACCACGCCGTACTGCGGCGGCACTTCGCCGGCGACCCGCAGGTTTCGGTGCATCGGCGCAATGCGTGGGAGGCGCTCAGTGCGCTGCTGCCGCCGCCGGAGCGCCGCGGCGTCGTGCTGATTGACCCGCCCTACGAGGTGCCGGCCGAGTTCGACCGTGTGGCCGCCGGCCTGCGGCGCGGCCACGCGCGGTTCCCGACCGGCGTGTTCGCCGCCTGGTATCCGGTGAAGCACCGCGCGCCGGTCCGCGCCTTCCACACGGCGATGCGGGACAGCGGCATGCGCCACATCGTCGCCGTGGAATTGCTGCTGCGCGCGCCGTTCGACCCGGCGCGGCTGAACGGCTGCGGCCTCCTGGTCGTCAACCCGCCATACCGCTTCGAGCAGGAAGCTCCCGCGATCCTGGCTGCCCTGCTGGAGCGGCTGGGAACGCGCGAGGACGGCGAGGGCGTCGATCTGGTGCGGCTCGCCGAAGAGTAGAATTTATCCACAGATTTCGTGGATTCCACAGATTTAAAGTAAGTAGCAAGAAATAACTTTATCTGTGTAATCTGTGCAATCTGCGGATAATATTATACTTCTATTCTGCCGTCATCAGCGGCAGGATCTCCATCTGCGGTACCGTGACAAGCCCCTTGTCGGTCAGCCGGATTTCCGGGATCACCGAAAGCGGAATCAGGTTGAAGCCCATGAACGGCAGCCGGCATCCCAGGGATGCCCAGGCCTGCTTCATCCGCGCCGCCGCCGCCGCCACCTCCGGCGCGCGCCGGTCCGACAGCAGGCCCGCGATCGGCAGCGGTACCGACGCCAGCACCGCGCCGTCGCGCACCACTGCGACGCCGCCCTGGTGGCGCTTCACCTCGGCGAGTGCGGCCTGCATGTCGGCTTCGGTGCGGCCGGCGACGATGACGTTGTGCGCGTCGTGGCCGACGCTGCTCGCCACCGCGCCGGCGGTCAGCCCGAAATCCTTCAGCAGGCCATGCGCCACCTTGCCGCCGTTGCCGTGCCGCTCGATCACCGCGGCGAAACAGAGGCCGTGGCGATCCAGATGCGCCGCCCAGTCCGCCGCCGGATCGAGCAGCAGCGTCTCGTGGAACAGCAGGATGCCGGGAGACTGCACGCGGATCGCGTTCGCGCGCACGCGGCGGCCCGGCAAGGCGGGCGTCAGGCGCACCGTGTCGGGGACATGCACGGTGCGGTACGCGGCCGGCGGATAGCGGTAGCGCGCGCCTTCCAGTTGCGCTTCCAGCCCCGGCGTGATGCGGCGGTCGCGCACCGCCAGCTCGCCGCCGTACCAGGTGCAGTGCGGCTGCAGATCGTCGTCCAGCAGCACGAGGTCGGCCCGACGCCCGCCGCCCAGCCCGCCGATCTCGCCGTCCATCGCATAGCGCGTCGCCGGATGCAGGGAGCCTGCGCTCCAGGCCTGTTCGCGCGTCAGGCCGGCGCGCACCGCCTGCCGCACCACCCAGTCCTGGCCGAACAGGAACAGGTCGTCGGCATCGCGGTCGTCGGTGCAGACGCAGATGCGCTTCGTGCTGGCGCCAAGTTCCGTCACCGCGCGGATCGCCTGCGGCAGGCTGTGCCACGGCGTCGTCGGCGGCCCGCCGCGCAGGAAGATCCAGACGCCGGCTTCAAGAAGGTCGTCGGCGATGTCGCGGTCGATGGCCTCGTGCGTGTCGGTGACACCGCTCGCCGCATAGGCGGCGACGAATTCCCGGCCATAGATGTGCCCGCTCACCGGCCGTCCGCGCCGCAGGGCTGCGGCCAGGATCGCGTGGCTGCGCGCATCGCCCTCGCAGACCTGCACGAAATCCATCTTCTCGCCGAGCGCCACCGCTTCCGGCCAGGCATCGAAGATGGCGCCGATCTTCTCCGCCGTCAGGTCGCCGCCGGCGGTCTCGAAGTGCGGCGCGGTCGCCGGCACCGTGCTCGGCACGGTGAGGAAAATGTTCAGCGGCGCCGCGCGCGCGTCCTGCAGCATCCATTCGATGCCGGCCTGATCGCAGACATTGCCGATCTCATGGCTGTCGCAGAAGATCGTGGTGGTGCCGTTCAGCAGCGCCGCCTCGGCATAGGCGCAGGCGGTCATCATGCTGCTCTCGATGTGCAGGTGCGGATCGACCAGTCCCGGCGCCAGGATCGCGCCGGCGCCGTCGAACACGTCGGCGCCGCCGTCGCGCCGCGCCGTGCCGGCCGGCTTCACCGCGGCGATGCGCCCGCCGGCGATCCAGATTTCGCGATCGGCGGCCATGCGCTCGGAATAGGGCGAGAGCGTGCGCACGCCGGTGATGACACGCTCCGGCGCCTCCCGTCCGGCGGCGACCGCGGCGAGGCGGCGCGTCATGCTGTGCAACGGTGCGACGGAAAAGCGATTCATGGCGGAATTCCCTGCGCCGACGCGGCGCGCCGAGGCTAGCATGCGCGCCGAGTGGCAACGCAACCTTGCGGGACGGATGGCGCGATGGCGGCTTTTCAACGGCGCGAGGACGCGGACCTCGGCGCGGCCGTGCTGACGGTCGATCTCGACGCCGTCGTCGCCAACTACCGCCTGCTCGCCGCCCGCGCGCAGCCGGCGGCGTGCGCCGCCGTGGTCAAGGCCGACGCCTACGGCCTTGGTGCCGCAAGCGTCGCCCCGGCGCTGGCGCGGGCCGGCTGCCGGCGGTTCTGCGTCGCGCTGCCCGCCGAGGGCATCGATCTGCGCCACGTGCTCGGCGCCGGGCCGGAGATTCTGGTCCTGCACGGGCCGCCGCCGGGCAGCGAAGCGGCCTTTGCCGCCCACGACCTGACGCCGGTGCTGAACAGCGTCGCGCAGGCCGAAGCCTGGGCCGCGTTCGGCCGCGCGCGCGGCGCGCCGTTGCCGGCCGGCTTGCAGTTCGACACCGGCATGGCGCGACTTGGCGCGCCGCCGGCGGACTGCGGGCGGCTGCGCGACCTGCCCGGCCTCGACGTGCGGCTGATCGCGAGCCATCTCGCCTGCGCCGACGACCCGGCGCATCCCGCCAACGCCGCACAACTCGCCGCCTTTCGCGCGCTGCGCCGGATGTGGCCGGCGGCGGACGCAAGCCTCGCCGCCAGTTTCGGCATCTTCCTCGGCCCCGACTGGCATTTCGACCTGGTGCGGCCGGGCGCCGCGCTCTACGGCATCAATCCGGTGGCGGGCGCGAACCCGATGCGCGGCGTGGTGCGGCTGCAGGCGCCGATGATCCAGACGCGCGCCATCGGTCCCGGCGACGCGGTCGGCTACGGCCACACCTGGCGCACCGACCGCCCGGCGCGCGTCGCGACGCTCGGCATCGGCTATGCCGACGGGCTGCCGCGCAGCCTGTCCAACCGCGGCGCGGCGTGGCTCGATGATACCAGGCTGCCGCTGATCGGCCGCGTGTCGATGGACAGCATCGTCGTCGATGCCACCG
>JAJZVE010000301.1 GCA_021845835.1 Pseudomonadota bacterium
GCTCCGCGCTGCGCGAAGTCGAGGCCCTGGAGGGGACGGAGGCGGACGAACTTCTCGCCGCCGCCGCCGCCGCGGAGGTGTCCTCGGAGCATCCTCTGGCGCAGGCGGTGGTCAAGGCGGCGTTCGAGCGCCGTCTTGACCTCCCGGAGGTCGCATCCTTCGATGCGTTGCCAGGCAAGGGGGTCGTCGCGCGGCTGGGCGGCCAACAGACCGGCGAGCTGCTCGTCGGCAACCCACGCTTTCTCGCCGAACACGGCGTTGACTTGGAACCGCTTGCCGGACGAATCACCGCGCTGGAGAGCGCCGGGCGCACGGTGGTCACCGTGGCGCGGAATGGGCATGCCATCGGCCTTCTGGCGTTGGGAGATGAAATCCGCGCCGAGGCGCGGCAGGCTCTGGCGGCACTTCGGAAAACAGGGATCGACCTGATTTTGGTGACGGGCGACAATGAGCGCGCGGCGCGGCGTGTCGCCCACGAACTCGGTATCGGCGACGTGCACGCGGGGGTGCTGCCGCAGGAGAAGGCCGATATCGTCCAACGGCTCCAGGCGGGCAAAACCCGGGTTGCCATGGTCGGGGACGGCATCAATGACGCACCGGCGTTGATGCAGGCCGATGTGGGGATCGCCATGGGGGGCGGCACCGACATCGCCATCGAATCTGCCGATATCATCATCCTCTCCAACCGGTTGGACGCGCTGCCGGTCGCGCGCGAGATCAGCCGCACCAGCTACCGCAAGATGCTGCAGAACGTTGCGTTGGCCTTTCTGTTCAACGGCATCGGCATCCCGGTCGCGGCAACAGGGCTGATCTATCCGGTCTGGGCGATGGTCGCGATGGCGGTGAGCGTCACGGCGATTTTCGTCAACTCGCTCTGGGGCCGGCCGCGGCTGTTCTTCGACGCGGTGCTGAGCGTCGGGCGGGTGGCTGCCATTACCCCTTGACCTTCCAGCGCTGGGAGCCCCCACCTTCCCAGTATCGGAAGCCAGGAGAGACCCATGAACGCGCCGAACCAAGCCAACCCAGCCAACGAGATCGACCTCGCCATCACCGGCATGACCTGCGACGGCTGCGCCAACGCCCTCACCCGCGCGCTGTCGCGCGTGGACGGCGTGACGCGCGTCGCGGTCGATTTCGCCACTGGCCGCGCCCACGTCGCCGGCAGCGCCAGCACGGACCGCTTGGTTGCCGCGGTCGAGAAGGCCGGCTACGGCGCCACACCGGCGTCAGGCGGCGTCCGGTAGGAGATCGGCCATGGACACCGCGATCGCGGTCCCGGTCGAGGACGATCGGCAACATCTGCAGTTGCCGATCGAGGGCATGACCTGCGCCACCTGCGCCGGCCGGGTGGAGAAGGCGCTGAACCGCCTGCCCGGGGTGCAGGCCAGCGTGAACGTCGCCAGCGAAATCGCCGAGGTGCGCTTCACGCCGGCAACGACCGATCCGGCGCAGCTCGCCGCCGCCGTCGCCGACGCGGGCTATGCGGTCGCGCGCGAGCGGCGGGAGTTCGCCATCACCGGCATGACCTGCGCGACCTGCGCGGGAAGGGTGGAAAAATCCCTGTCGGCGGTCCCCGGCGTGCTGGCGGCCGAGGTGAACCTGGCGACCGAAAAGGCCATGGTCGAGGGCTTCGGCCTGCGTCCGGCCGCCCTGATCGGGGCGGTGCGGGACGCCGGCTACGACGCCGCGCTGCTGACCGGGGAGGCCGAAGCCGACCGCGCGCGGGAGGCGGCGGACGCGCGCCGGGCGCGGGGCGACCTGTTGCGGGTCGGCGCGGCCGCAATGCTGACCGCGCCGCTGCTGCTGCCGATGGTCGGTCTGCCGCTCTCGCCCTGGATCGGGCTGGCGCTGGCAACCCCGGTGCAGCTGGTGATCGGCGCCAGGTTCTACGTCGCGGCGTGGAAGGCGCTGCGGGTCGGGACCGGGAACATGGACCTGCTGGTCGCGCTCGGTACGTCCGCCGCGTATTTCTACAGCCTGTTCCTGCTGGCCTCCGGCATCGGCGGACACACCTATTTCGAGGCCTCGGCGGTCGTCATCACCCTGATCCTGCTCGGCCGCTGGCTGGAAGCGCGCGCCAAGCGTGCCACCGGCGCGGCGATCCGCGCGCTCGCCGCGCTGCGCCCCGAACTTGCACAGGTCGAGCGTGACGGGGCGGAGATCGCGCTGCCGATCGCCGCGGTCTCGCTGGGCGATATCGTCGTGGTCCGTCCCGGCGAGCGCCTGCCCACCGACGGGCGCGTCCTGTCCGGGACCAGCGAGGTGGACGAAAGCATGCTGACCGGCGAAAGCTTGCCGGTGGCGAAGCAGCCGGGTGAGGCCGTGGTCGGCGGGGCCATCAACGGCAGCGGGCTGCTGCGGATCGAGACCACGGCGGTCGGCGAGCAGGCCACGCTCGCGCGCATCATCGCCCTGGTGGAGAGCGCGCAGACGAAGAAGGCGCCGGTGCAGCGGCTGGTGGACCAGGTGGCCGCGGTGTTCGTGCCGGTGGTGCTGGGCTGCGCTTTGGTTGCGTTCCTCGGCTGGTATCTGCTCGCCGGCAGCTTCACCGCGGGGCTGATCGCGGCGGTGGCGGTGCTGGTGATCGCCTGCCCGTGCTCGCTGGGCCTGGCGACGCCGACCGCGCTGATGGTGGGCACCGGGGCGGCGGCGCGGGCCGGCATCCTGATCCGCGACGCGGGGGCGCTGGAACGCGTGCACCTTCTGGATACGGTGGTGCTGGACAAGACCGGGACCGTCACCGAGGGCCGTCCGGCGGTGACGGAGATCGTCTCCCCGACCCTGCCCGAGCGGGAGCTTCTGGCCCTGGCGGCGGCGGCGCAGACCGGCAGCGAGCATCCGCTGGCGTGCGCCGTGCGGGCCGCGGCTGAGGGGCTGGCCCTGCCGCAGCTGGACGATTTCCAGAGCCAGCCCGGCCGCGGCCTGACCGCGCGTGTCGGCTTGCGGCGGATCGTCATCGGCAACCGCGCGCTGCTGGCCGAGCAGGGCATTCCGGCCACCCTGGAGGCCGAGGCGCTGGCGCTGGAGGAACGGGGCCGCACCGTGATGTGGGTGGGCGCGCTAGACCCGGCGCCGCAGCTCCTGGGCCTGATCGCGGCGATGGACCGGGTGCGGCCGTCCGCCGCCGCCGCGGTGCGCCGGTTGCAGGCGGCGGGGATCGAGACGGTGCTGCTGACCGGGGACAACGCGCGCACCGCGCAGGCGGTGGCAAGCGAACTCGGGATCGCCCGCGTGCTGGCCGAGGTGCTGCCGGCCGGCAAGGCCGCCGAGATCGAACGGTTGCAGAAGCAAGGCCGGCGGGTGGCGATGGTGGGCGACGGGGTGAACGACGCGCCGGCGCTGGCGCAGGCCGACGTGGGCATCGCCATGGGCAGCGGCGCAGACGTGGCGATGGCGGCGGCCGGCATCACCTTGATGCGCCCCGACCCGCTGCTGATCGCCGATGCGATCGCGATCAGCCGCGCCACCTACGCGAAGATCCGCCAGAACCTGTTCTGGGCCTTCTTCTACAACGTGATCGGGATTCCGCTGGCCGGTCTCGGGCTGCTCAACCCGATGATCGCGGGCGCGGCGATGGCGTTTTCCTCCGTGACGGTGGTGTCCAACGCGCTGCTGTTGCGGCGCTGGCGGCCGGCGGCGGGAGGGGCGGCATGAGCGCCGCCATCGCCATCGGCACGGCGGCGGCGCAATCGGGCGTGCCGGCCAAGACCATCCGCTACTATGAGCAGATCGGCCTGCTCGGGCCGCCGGCGCGGGGGGAGAACCAGTATCGCGCCTACGGGGCGGAGGACGTGGCGATGCTGCGCTTCCTCGGCCGGGCGCGGCGGCTGGGGTTCTCGATTGCGGATCTGCGCGGCCTGGTGGCGCTGTATCGCGACCGCGACCGCACCAGCCGCGACGTGAAGGCGCTGGCCTCGCAGCATCTGGCGCGAATCGATCGCAAGATCGCCGAGCTGCAATCGTTGCGCAAGGCGCTGGCGGGGCTGATCCGCGACTGCCGTGGCGATCACCGGCCCGACTGCCCGATCATCGACGAACTCAGCGGGGCGGACTCGCCGGCGGCGAGGTCGACAGAGATGCGTGGTCCACATGCCGATTTGTTCAAAACCGAATCCTATTAGACCCCCTACGAGGCTGACGTGATGTCGCAGTCCCTATGCCGTCGCATCTGGATTCATTCGATTTCTGATGGCGTGCCGCGGCGCTCGCTCCTCGCGGCTGCTGTGGTCGGTACGATCCTCAACCTGATCAACCAGGACGACGCGTTGGTAGGCTCGGCGCCGTTGAATGTGTCCAAGATGATCCTGACGTTCATCGTTCCCTATTTCGTCAGCACCGATGGGCCTGTCTGTTACTGTCTTACTAATCCGGCATACAAATAGGTAGCAATTTGCCTCGACCCGCGCTATCCTGCGAGCATGCCGAACGATCGCGATTTCCGTAAACTCTCCCCATCGACCCAGGCCGAACTGCGCCGTGTCGCGGTGAACATGGTGCTCTCGGGCAAGAGCCGGATCGAGGTTGCCGAAGCCGTTGGGGTCAATCGCCGCTTCGTTGGCGCGTGGGTGCGCGCCTTCGAGGTATCGGGGGAAGCCGCCCTTGCCGGGGGCCGGCGCGGGCCGCCGTCCGGGTGAGCAGAAGGCGCTCACGCCCCGCCAGGAAGCCCTGGGCAGGGGAATCGCATTTGAAAAAAGCGGGTAGCGCGGAAGGCTGAGAGGGATTCTTTAGGGGGCTCGATTGGTTTCGAGGGGGCCCCGAAGGATGTCGTGGTTTGAGGATGCGTTTTCTGCGCTGCCGGATCCGCGTACTGGCAATGCCAAGCGGTACGATCTTCTGGAGATTTTGACGATTGCGCTGACGGCAACGATCTGCGGAGCGGAGAGCTGCTCGGATTTTGCCGACTTTGCGGTTGACCGGGAGGACCTGTTCCGCGAGTTTCTCCGGTTGGAGAACGGGGTTCCGAGCCACGACACCTTCTCGCGCGTCTTCCGGCTGCTGGATCCGGCGGCGTTTGCCAGGTGCTTTGGCCTTTTCGTCGACGGTTTGGGGTCTGCCGGCGAGGGGGTAATCGCGATTGATGGCAAGACGCTGCGGCGTTCGTTCGACGATGCGGCCCGCGCCAACCCGCTGGCGGTGGTGACGGCGTTCGCGTCGGCCACGCGTCTGGTCGTCGGCCAGCAGAGCTTTCGGATCGCGGAGGGAGACAGCGAGATCCTGGCGGCTCGCGCTCTTCTGGAATGCCTGGATCTGGCGGGGCATCTGGTTACCGCCGACGCCATTCATTGCCAGGTCGAGACTGCCCGGACGATCCGTGCGCGCGGCGGTGATTACCTGCTGCGGCTGAAGGGAAATCACCCCGCATTGCAGGGGATGGTCGAAGAGTACTTCGCCGACCCACAGATCCGCGCAGGCCTGGCGACCGCCGAGACGACCGATGGCGAGCATGGCCGGATCGAAATCCGCCGAGCATGGGTCAGCCATGAGCTGGCGTGGCTGCGCGGCCCAAAATCAGCCTGCTGCGAGCCTGTCCTGCTGCCCGACATGGATTGCCTCGGCATGATCGAGACCACTGTCGAGCACCGCGGCAAGACCACCGTCACCCACCATTATCATCTCTCGTCGCGCCGGCTCTCGCCGCAGGCCTACCTGGAGGCCGCCCGCGCCCACTGGTCGGTGGAGAATGGCTTGCACTGGGTGCTCGATGTCGTCTTCGACAAGGATAGAGCCAGAAACCGCAAGGATCATGGCCCGGAGAACTTGACTACCCTGCGCAAGCTCGCCCTCAACATCCTGAACCGCGCTCGCCCGAAAATCTCTACTCGCCGCAAACGAAAGCGCGCCGGATGGTCCAACGACTTCGCACGATCCATCATCGGCCAAATGCGATAGCCCTGAAGCCCTGGGCGGGAACCCTTGACATTGTCGGGATGTACTTATAGTTTTCTTAGAGGCTGACCCGAAATGGAGACGGAACGACATGAAAGATGCTTCGGAAGCCGGTTTGCCCCGTCTGCCCTCACTTGCCACCTCTATAGGAAATGTTAGGTGTTTCAGGGCATTCGTCTCCTTCCGCCATCGATCCGAGTCAGACTCTTAAACCATGATCCGCTTCTTAATCC
>JAJZVE010000302.1 GCA_021845835.1 Pseudomonadota bacterium
AACGGCTTCCCGATGGGCATCATGGTCAACGCCCGCGGTGAGCGGTTCTTCAATGAGGGGGCCGACTTCCGCAACTACATCTACGCCACGCTCGGCCGCGCCATCCTGGCCCAGCCCGGCGGCTTCGCGTGGCAGGTGTTCGACCAGACCGTCGCGCATCTGCTGTCCGACGAATATCGCGCCCGGCGCATCACCAGGGTGCAGGCGGACACGCTGGACGAACTGGCGGTCAGGCTGGAAGGCGTGGACCCGGCAGGCTTCCTGCACACGGCGCGCGCATTCGCCGCCGCGGTGCGCAACGATATCCCGTTCAACCCCAACATCAAGGACGGGCGCGGCACGGTCGGGCTGGCGGTGCCGAAGTCGAACTGGGCCAATGCGCTGGTGAACCCGCCGTTCATCGCCTTCGGCGTCACCTGCGGCATCACCTTCACCTATGGCGGCATCCGCATCGACGAGCAGGCGCGCGTGGTGAGCGAGGAAGGCGCCGCGATTCCCGGCCTGTACGCCACCGGCGAACTGGTCGGCGGGCTGTACTACGACGGCTATCCAGGCGGTGCCGGGCTGATGGCGGGCGCGGTGTTCGGCCGCATCGCCGGCCGGGCCGCCGCCGCGCGGGCGTGCCACCTCTCGCCACCGGCCTGAGCGGTCGGGCATCCGCCGGACCGGGGCATTTGCGAATAGCGTATTCGGCGCGGGCGGCTTTTTCGCCAGCCGCGATCTGGTCACACTTTTCGCCCGCCGGCACGGCGGCGGCGGGCAAGCAGGAAACGGACACAGATGCAAAGCGCGTCGTTCGACGTTGTGGTGGCGGGGTGCGGCGTCGGCGGTCTGGCGGCCGCGGTCGCAGCGGCGGAGGCCGGCGCACGTGTCGCCGTACTGGAGCGGGCGCCGCAGCAGGAACGCGGCGGCCAGAGCCGCTATACCGAAGCCTATCTGCGGATGAAGAGCGAAACCGAAGTCTCCGACGATTTCGAGACGCATCTGGCGGAGAACGGTTGCGGCTATCTCGATCCCGATCTGCTGTCAGAAGTCGGCCGCCCGATCGAGACACGCGCGCCCTATGCCGCGGCTCTCAGCGTGGCAGAGCCCGCGTTCATCGCCACCTTCGCCGACCATGCCGGGCCGACCATCGCCTGGCTGAAAGGCTTCGGCCTGCGTTTCGATTTCCTGCCGACGCAGTTCCTCACCAGGTCGCAGCCGCGTCTGCTGCCGGTCGGCGGCGGACTGGCGCTGGTGGAAGCGCTGGCGGCGCGCGCCGAACATCTCGGCGTGCAGATCCACTACGAAACCACCGCGCAGCGGCTGGAGCTGGACGACAACGACGGCGTGGTGGCGCTGCACGCGCGCAGCAAAGCGCGACAGGCCATCCGCTTCGCCGGCCGCGTCGTGCTGGCCTGCGGCGGCTTCGAGGGCAACGCCGAGATGCTGACGCGCTACATCGGTCCCCGTGCGGCGTATCTGCGGCCGATCTGCAAGGGCGCCAACTTCAACCGCGGTGAAGGCATCCAGATGGCGCTGGCGGCAGGCGCGGCCACCGCCGGCGATTTCGGCAGCTATCACGCCGAGCCGATCGACCCGCGCTCCGGCGTGTCGGAGCCGTCGGTGTTCATCTTTCCCTACGGCATCCTGGTCAACAAGGACGGCCACCGCTTCACCGACGAGGCGCCGGGCACGGTCGACGCCTACTACGAGCGCGTCACCCGGCGCATCTACCAGCAGCGCGACGGCATGGCGTACGTCGTGCTCGACGCGCGGCACACGCGGATTCCGAACTACCGGCTGGGCATCCGCACCGACAAGCCGCCGATCGTGGCCGACAGCGTCGCGGCGCTGGCGCAGGCGATCAACGTGCCGCCGCAGGCGCTGTCCGACACGGTCATCGCCTACAACCACGCCTGCCGGCCCGGCGAATGGCGCCCGCTGGAGCTGGACCACCTCGCCACCTGCGGCCTGACGCCGCCGAAATCCAACTGGGCGCTGCCGATCGACGAACCGCCGTTCCACGCCTATCCGATCATCTCCGCCAACGTGTTCACCTTCGGCGGGCTGAAGGTGGACACCGGCGGGCGCGTGCTGAACAGCGATGGACTGCCGATCGAGGGCCTGTACGCGGCGGGCGAGATCATCGGCAGTTATTACGGCAATTACACCGGCGCCACGTCGGTGCTGAAAGGCCTGGTGTTCGGCCGTCTCGCCGGCAGCGGCGCGGCGCAGGCGGCGCGCGGCGGCGCATGACCGAGGCGGCGGGGCGATTGGCCGGGCGCGCGGCGCTGGTGACGGGGGCGGCGGGTGCCATCGGCAGCGCCATCGCGCGCGCTTTCGCGGCTGCCGGCGCGGATGTCGCCCTTGCGGATCGCACGCCGACGGACGCGGTGGCCGCGCAGGTCGCCGCCCTCGGCCGGCGGGCGGTGTCGCTTGCCGCGGATGTCGCAAGCCGCGCCGAGGTGGCGGCGATGGTCGGGCAGACGGTGGCGGCCCTCGGGCGGCTCGACATCCTGGTGACGGCGGCGGGCATCGTCGCCACCGGGGCGGCGGCGACCCTGGCGGAAGCCGAGTGGGACCGCGTGATCGCAATCAACCTGAAGGGCACCTTCCTGTGCTGCCAGGCCGCGATCGCACCGATGCGCGCGCAGCGCTACGGCCGCATGATTGTGATCGGCTCGATCATCGGCAAGAATGGCGGCAACGCACGGCCGTGGCTCGATCCCGCCGAGCAGAACCGGTCCGGCAACATCGCCTACGGTGCGGCGAAAGCCGGCACGCACGCCATCACGCAATTCCTGGCGCGCGAGCTTGCGGCGGACGGCATCACCGTGAACGCGATCGCGCCAGGGCCGATCCGCACCGCGATGACGGGCGCGTTCCCGCCCGCCCTGGCCGCACTGATCCCGGTCGGGCGCATGGGCCAGCCGCATGACGTCGCGGATGCGGCGCTGTTCCTCGCCGGCGAAAGTGCAGGCTTCGTCACCGGTGAAATCCTGGATGTCAACGGCGGCATGTGGTGCGACTGAGGCGCAGGCCGTGGCTTTTTTCGGGGATGCGATGATGACGACCTGCCTGCTGCTGCTGGACCTGCAGAACGACATCGTCGACGCGGACGGCAAGCTCGGCGCCAGCGGCCTCGCCGAAGTGGTGCGGCAGCGCGGCGTACTGGCCAATGCGCGCCGGGCGCTGGACGCCGCACGCAGCCGCGGGCAGATGGTCGTGCATGTGCGTGTCGGCTTCCGCCCCGACTATGCCGATTCGCTTTCGGTGGCGCCGCGCGTGCAGAAGCTGAAGGCCGCGGGGGCCGCGGTGATCGGCACCTGGGGCTGCGAGTTCCCGCAAAGCGTGGCGCCGCTGCCGGGCGAGGTGATCATCACCAAGCAATGCGTCAACCCGTTCTTCAATACCAATCTGCTCACGCTGCTGCTGCGGCGCGGCATCGCGCAGGTGGTGCTTGGCGGTGTCGCCACGAATCTTGTCGTGGAGTCCACTGCCCGTGCCGCCGATGACGCCGGGTTCGGCGTGACGGCGCTGGAGGATTGCTGCGCCGCGCCCAACCCGGAGTGGCACCGCTTCTCGGTGACCGCCATGTTGCCGCTGTTCGGCAGCGTCAGCGATTCCACGACATTTGCCGCGAGCTGACGCGGCTGCCCGGCGCACGCGCGTGCGCCGCGCGCAAGAGGGGGAACACCATGAAGCTGCCCGAATATGAGGTCCATGCGCTCCGCTATGCCAGTCGCGTCGGGCGGGCACGGGAGAACTTCCTGCTGCAGAACGACATCCATGACGGCCCGCTGGGCATGGACTACTTCGTGTGGCTGATCCGCGGACACGGCCGTACCGTCGTGGTCGACACCGGCTTCGGCGAGGAGGTTGCGGCCAGGCGCGGGCGCAAGCTGCTGCGCCATCCGGTGCAGGCGCTGGCGGCGATCGGCGTGGATGCCGCGGAGGTGCCGGACGTGGTGTTCACGCATTTGCACTTCGACCACTCCGGAAACGCCGGATGCTTCCCCAGGGCGCGCTTCCACGTGCAGGATGCCGAAATGGCTTTCGCCACCGGGCGCTGCATGTGCCACCGCGTGATGAACTCGTCGCTGGAAGTGGAGGACGTCGTCGGCCTGGTACGCAACGTCTATGCCGGGCGCGTCGAGTTCCATGACGGCAGCGAGGAACTCGCCCCCGGCATCGTGTTGCACCGGATTCCCGGTCACACCGCCGGCACGCAGGCGGTGCGCGTGCACACTGCGCGCGGCTGGGTGGTGCTGGCCTCGGATTGCGCGCACTATTATGCCAACATGGACCTCGATAATCCGTTTCCGATCGTGCTGAATGTGGGCGAGGCGCTGGAGGCGCCGCGGCGGCTGCTGCGGCTGGCGGACTCGCCGGATCACATCGTTCCCGGCCACGATCCGGAAGTGCTGCGGCTCTACCAGCATGTCGCCGGCTCGGATGGCGAAATCGCCTGCCTGCACCTGCCGCCGCGGGTCGCGCGGACGAACGGGCAGGCCACGCGCGATCCCTCGGCATAGCGGCAAGGCGGGCGCAACGGGACCGAGCCAGCTATTCGGCTTTCCCGAATGAGCCTTTCATGTCGGCCGCTATTGGGAAGCCGTGCCAGCCGCGCGACGATGCCGGGGCGGCGGGGCGCGCTCCGGCCGCTTCGGACAACGCGGACAGGATGAACATGGCGGTGCGGCTCTGGCATCAAAGTTTCACCGTGCTGCAGGATCTCGGCCCGTACGCCGAGGCGCTGGCGCAGCGCGCGCGGCAGGTCACACGCGCCGACACGCAGGTCGACCTGCACGGCATGCGGGAAGGCACGTATCCGACCGACTATCCGGGCACCGACATCCGCTTCGGCGTGGCGCAATATCTGCACGGGCTGCAATTCATCGCCAACGGCCTGGAAGCGCAGCGCCAGGGCTACGACGCCTATGTCATCTGCACGCTGCCGGAGCCGGCGCTGCTGGAAACGCGCGCGGCCCTGGACATTCCGGTCGTCGGCTACGCCGAGAGCGCGCTGCACACCGCCTGTTATCTCGGTCGCCGCATCGGCATCCTGCTGTTCATCGAAGGCATGCTGCCGCAGATCGAGCACAACGTGGAGCGTATCGGCCTGTCCGCGCGCGTGGCGGCGATCCGGGCAACGGGTTTCGGCTTCAATGACGTGCTGCAGGGCTTCTCCGATCCCGCGCCGCTGATCGCGCGCTTTACCGCCGAGGCGCGGGCGCTGATCGCGCAGGGCGTGGACGTGATCGTCCCCGGCGAGGTGCCGCTGTGCGTGCTGCTGGCGCGCAACGGCGTGTCGCGGGTGGACGAGGTGCCGATCGTGGATTCCTTCGCGGCAAGCCTGATGATGGCGGAGTACCTGGTCGATGTGCGGCGCAAGCTGAACATCAGCGTCAACCGGCGCGACTACTTCCATACCGCGCCGTCGCAGGAGCGCATGGCGCAACTTGCCGCCCTGTACGGGCTGGAGGCGTTCGTGCGGCGCGGTCCGGACTGACGCTGGACCCGCCGTTACCGCGGGAACCCATCATATTCGGGCAGCTTCATGGACGCGGTGTATTCGGACGCCCAGCGCGCCGGCGCAAGCGCCTCGCCAATGTCGGGCGGTGTTGCGCTGCCGCTGTCGGCGAACATGATATGCCCGCGCCAGACCACCTGTCCGCCCAGAAAGCTGGCAACGATCTGGGCCACCGAGAGCAGGTCACGCAGCGGCATCAGCCAGATCGGCGCCGCGGCCACCGGCTCTCCGCGGCGGCGGCCGAGCGCACGGTCGATCCAACGTGCGGCGGCGGCACGCAGTGTCCAGGCCGCGGCGAACAGGCCGACCGACCCGTTCGAGATTCCGGTCAGCAGGCAGTTCAGCATGGCCCAGAACAGCGGGAACTGGAGCGCCGAGGCGGCGAAGCCGAGCGGCTGCAGCGCGCGGATGGTGCGCGCCCAGCGCAGCTCATGGGTCCACAGAAGGCGCATGGACGGCTCCGGCACGGCGGTCGCCGGGACGGTATCGGCGAGGTCGATCCGCTGGCCCAGCCGGCGCACGAGTTGTCCGAGCACGTTGTCATCGGCCAGATGCCGCACCAGCGCGTGCAACCCGCCGACCTGTGCCA
>JAJZVE010000303.1 GCA_021845835.1 Pseudomonadota bacterium
TTGCTTTTGGTCGTCCCGCACGCCGCAGCCGCGCAGCACGAGGCGCGTCACCATCGCCTCGGCGGCGGCGAACACCGCCGCCTCGTCCGCCCGGGGGCCGAGCACAGCCCGGATCTGCACGTCGAAGTCGGCATAGGTCTGGGTCATCGCCCAGATGCAGAAGAACAGATGCGGCGGCGCCACCTCGTCCATCCAGCCGCGCGCCGCCCAGAACGCGATCACGCCCCCCATCTCGGCCACGCGCCGGCGCAGCTCGTCGGCCAGGAACGGCATGATCAGCGGCGCGCCGCGCAGCAATTCGCCCGCGAAGATGCGCGAGGCGCCGGGACGCACCCGTGCGTCGGCAAGCTTGGCGCGCACATAGCCGGCGAGCGCCTCAACCGGATGGCGCTCGGGCGCGAACCAGTCGGCGGCGGTGTCCAGCCACTGGCGGATGATGTCCTCCAGCACCGCGCGATAAAGGCGTTCCTTGGTGCCGAAATAATAATGCAGGTTGGCCTTGGGCAGCCCGGCCTCCGCGGCGATCTCCGCCATGCGCGCACCGTGGAAGCCGCTGCGCGAGAACACGCGCTCGGCGGCGGCCAGGATCGAGGCGGTGCTGTCCCGCCGCGCCGCGCCGCTTTCGGCCGCCGCCTCGCCGGGCGGGCGAAGTCCCGTGTCCATCTTGCCTCGCGACGCTTCCCGGTCGGGATCACAGCCCAGGTCTGACTGCCAGGTCAAGTTTTTGCCCGCGCGCTTTGCGCGTCAATAGACCGGCGCCACCTGCTCGGAGATCGCGCTGCTCCGGCGGCGCGTTGACGCTGGCCGTGACCCCGTTTTTGCCGTTCACATGGCCATTCTGTTGCAGGATGCAGGTGGTCGATGCCGCCACCTGGGTCGCCGACTCGCCCGCCGCGATACCAACGGTACCCGCAGTCGAGGGCGGCATCGGCCGCTGTCTGCAGCCTGGCGTAGTCGGCGTACCAAAGGCCCGCCTGGGTCGCGAGGCCAATGATGCCAGGCTATGCGAGCGCGCTGACCCCGAACAGCGCGCTCGCCACGCCACGCCGATCCGCGGCAAGTAATGCCGGCCAAGGGCGCTCAGGTTGTTGCATCACGAATGGCATTATTTTCGTAACAGTATTCGTTTGCTGATCCGTATATTATTCCGCCTGAGAATGCATCGTTCCTGCACCAGTCTTTGGCACGCAAAGTAATCGGCACAGCAAAAAACTTCAAGTGCCACATGCCCCGGCACGACGATCGACGGCGCGCTGACCTTCAGGCGATTTCTGCGCGGTGTGGCGGCCGACGGCGAACAGCCGCCAACCTTGCACACGAACGGCGAAGTGCCTATTCTTAACTAAAGTCGAATAATAGCGACGTTTTAACAAAAATTCCTGACAGGCAATCGACGGGCCGTGACATGAGGGAGTCAAGCGGAAGCGGCGGATGTTGGTGGCTTCGGCCGCTGATTCGGGATCGCCGCGGCGTCACGGCGGTGACGTTCGCGATGGTGGCGACCGTCGTTCTCGGCATCGCCGGCCTGGCGACGGAGGTTGGCGGCTGGTACGCGGGGCGCCAGCGTGGCCAGAACGCAGCGGACGCGGCGGCGGAAGCCGGCGCGATCGCGCTGGCGCTCGGCGGCGGAAATGCAGGGGCAATCGCCGGTGCGCAGAATGTCGCAGCGCAAAATGGCTTCACCAGCAACGTCACCGTGAACAACCCGCCCGCCAGCGGCCCGAACATCGGCAACGCGGGCGCGGTCGAGGTGATCCTTGTTCAGAAGGAGGCGCTGTTGCTCGCCCGGTTGTTTCTGACCAGCAATCCGGTCATGACCACGCGCGCCGTGGCCGCGGTGCAGAGCGGCGGTCAGGCCTGTGCGGTCGCGCTCGCCGGCGGCAGCGGATTGTCGATGGGGGGACACAGCACGACGACGGCCAGCAACTGCTCCCTGGCGTCCAATGCCAGCGGCGGCAACGCCATCGTCATCAGCGGCAGCGCCACGGTGTCGGCGTACACGCTGAGCTCGGTGGGAGGCTGCTCCGGCTGTGCCGGATCGAACGTCAGCCTGACCCGTCCGGCTTCCGCCTACCAACTGCCCGCCAGCAATCCTTTCGCCGCCGCCGATAATGTTACGCTGCCGGGTTCACCTACGTACATCCCCGCCGGCTCCCTGCCCCAGCCATATACCTCTGGAAATCCGGTCGAATACAATGGCAATTTCAGCCTGCAAAGTCAGCAGACGCTCACGTTGGTCCCGGGCACATATTTTTTCAATGGCTCCATTTCGCTGGAAGGCGGCAGTACCTTGCAATGCCCGACCTGCACGGGCACCGGCAGTGCCGGCGTGACCATCGTGATGACCGACAGCGCCAGCACATTGAGCATAGACGGGCACGCGGCCGTCACGCTCACGGCGCCAGCAACCAATTCATACGCAGCCGGTTTCAATGGTTTGCTGTTCTACCAGAAGAACGGCGGCACGCCAGGGGGTGTTTCGATCGACGGCGGTGCATCGAGCACGCTGACCGGAGGACTGTATTTTCCGACGGAGACGGTGAGCTTCGATGGCAACGAGAGCATCAACCCGTCGGCCTGTACTGAAATCGTCGCCGAGACCCTGACGATCGCCGGAAATGCCGCGACGACGCTCAATTCGTCCGGCTGTTCGCAGTCCGGCACCGCAACCGCGCAAATGCAGGTGGTCAGGCTGGTGGAGTAACATCGCATGCTGCATCTGCCTGCCCGATCCGGGCTATCGTCCCTGCTCCGCGGTCGCCGCGGCGTGGCGGCCGTGGAGTTTGCCGTGGTGGCAGGCATCGCAGTGGTCGTCATGCTCGCTGTCTGGGATCTCGGCAACGCGGCGCAGCAGACCATTCGTTTGCAGGAGGCGTTGCGCACGGCGGGACAGTATGCGCTCGCGTTCCCGACCGATGCCAGCGGCATCTCGAATGCCGTCACCAACGCCCTGCCAGGTGGCTGGACCGATGTGACGGTCAGTGGTCCCAACTACAGCTGCAATTGCTGGTCGTCCAGCAGCAGTTCCGCCACTGCGTCCGGTGTAGCCCCCGACTGCACCTGCCCGAACGGGCTGACACTGCAGATGTTCGTGCAGATCGGTGTCATGCGACCTTTCACACCGGCGCTGATATCAACTCTCACCAGTGTTTCGGCGAGCTATGTGGTACGCTTCCAGTAACCGTATCAGCAACCGTCGCCTCGGGCGATCCGGATCGGTCGCCCTGGAGTTCGGTCTGGTCAGCGGCATCTTCTTCATGATTCTCATGGCCTGCATAGACCTCGGACGGTATTATGCAACCTGGAGTTCTTTGCACACCGTGCTCGGCGATGCCATGCGCGCCGCCAGTATCGACTCCTCGTTCAGCGGCTGCGATACCCCCAAGCAGAAAGTGGCCGCCAACGCGCCGTTCCTTGCCCCCTCTCAGCTCGGTTTGTGTGTGACACAGAACGTCTCCTCCGGAATGACCACGATCACGGTCACCGCCACCTATCCCTTCACCTTCACGTTGCCGAAATGGGTCGGCTTCAACGGCACGTTGACCGACCAGTCCACCGCTTCCTTTGCGTCATCCGCCGGCTGACGATCCGCCGGACCTGACCGATCGGTCAAGAATCTGGATTGACGGGGACGTATGGCATGCCGTTAGCTTGCGCTAGCGTCAGGGTTGCCAAGGGGGATCGCGCGTCGTGTCCGAGTCCGCCGAAATCACTGCCGGCCGGCTGTCGCCGGGCGATGCGGCCGCCAACTTCGCCGACGCCAAGCCGCCGCTGTCGCCGCACGGGGCGGTGGTGGAGGCGGAGCGGTGCTATTTCTGCTATGATGCGCCGTGCGTGGAGGCGTGTCCGACCGGCATCGACATCCCCGGCTTCATCCGCAGGATCGCGACCGGCAATTTGCGCGGCGCCGCGCTGACCATCCTGGAGGCGAATATCTTCGGCGGCAGTTGCGCCCGCGTCTGCCCGACCGAGATCCTCTGCCAGGGCGCCTGCGTGCGCATGGCGGAGGAGGAGCGGCCGGTGCGCATCGGCGCGCTGCAGCGCCGCGCCACCGACTGGCTGATGGCGCACGACGCCGCCCCGTTCACGCGCGCGGTGCCGAGCGGCAAGCGCGTCGCGGTGGTCGGCGCCGGCCCGGCCGGCCTCGCCTGCGCGCACCGGCTGGCGCGCCACGGCCACGAGGTGACAGTGTACGAGGCGAAACCGAAGCCCGGCGGCCTGAACGAATACGGCATCGCCGCCTACAAGCTGCCCGACGATTTTGCGCAGCGTGAGGTGGCGTGGCTGCTTTCGATCGGCGGCATCACGCTGCTGCATGGCCGCCAACTCGGCCGCGACATCGACCTCGCGACGCTGCGGCGCGACCATGACGCCGTGTTCCTCGGGCTTGGCCTCGCCGGCGTGCGCGCGCTCGGCATCGCCGACGAGTCGCTGGGCGGCGTGCGCGACGCCGTCGATTTCATCGCCGAGCTGCGCCAGACGCCGGACAAGTCGCGCATCGCGGTCGGGCGGCGCGTGGTGGTGATCGGTGGCGGCAACACCGCGATCGATGCGGCGACGCAGGCGCGCCGGCTCGGCGCCGAGGACGTGACGATCGTGTACCGGCGCGGCCGGGCCGAGATGTCGGCGACGCATCACGAGCAGGAATTCGCGCAGACGAACGGCGTGCGCATCCGCCATTTCGCCGCCCCGCACCGGCTGATCGGCGCGAACGGCCACGTCGCCGCGATCGAGTTCATGCGCACGAAGCTGGACGCCGCCGGCCGCGCCGTGCCGACCGGCGAGACCTACACACTGCCGGCCGACATGGTGCTGAAGGCGGTGGGACAGGTTTTCGTGACCGATCCGCTGCGCAGCGACGCGACGCCCGCGGTGACGGACGGGCGCATCGCAGTGGATGCGCAGCGCCGCACTTCGCTGCCGGACGTGTTCGCCGGCGGCGACTGCACGGCTGGCGAGGATCTGACCGTCGTCGCTGTGCAGGACGGCAAGATCGCCGCCGAGGCGATCCATCGGCAACTCATGGGTTGAGCAGGGGCACGCGAACATGGCCGATCTGTCCACGGTCTTTGCCGGCATCCGATCGCCGAACCCGTTCTGGCTGGCGTCCGCGCCGCCGACCGACAAGGCGTACAACGTGGTGCGCGCGTTCGAAGCCGGATGGGGCGGCGTGGTGTGGAAGACGCTCGGCGAGGATCCGCCGATCGTCAACGTCGCCAGCCGCTACGGCGCAGTGAGCTACAACGGCGTGCGCATCGCCGGCTTCAACAACATCGAACTCATCACCGATCGGCCGCTGCAGGTGAACCTGGACGAAATCCGCCAGGTCAAGCGCGACTGGCCGGACCGCGCCGTGGTGGTGAGCCTGATGGTGCCCTGCACCGAAAGCGCGTGGAAGACGATCCTGCCGCGCGTCGAGGACACCGGCTGCGACGGCGTGGAACTGAACTTCGGCTGCCCGCACGGCATGAGCGAGCGCAACATGGGCGCCGCGGTCGGGCAAGTACCCGAGTACGTCCAGATGGTCGCCGCCTGGTGCAAGCAGTACAGCAAACTCCCGGTGCTGGTGAAGCTGACGCCCAACATCACCAACATCCTGGCGCCGGCGCGCGCGGCGAAGGCAGGCGGGGCGGACGGCGTGTCGCTGATCAACACCGTGACGTCGATCACCGCGGTGGACCTCGACCGCATGGCGCCGGAGCCGGTGGTGGACGGGCAAGGCACACACGGCGGCTATTGCGGGCCGGCGGTGAAGCCGATCGCGCTGCACATGGTCGGCGACATCGCCCGCGACATGCCCGGCCTGCCGATCTCCGGCATCGGCGGCATCTCGACATGGCGCGACGCGGCGGAATTCATCGCGCTCGGATCGGGCACGGTGCAGGTCTGCACCGCGGCGATGCATCACGGTTTCCGCATCGTGGACGACATGATCGACGGGCTGGCCAACTGGATGGACAGCAAGGGCTATCGCACGCTGGACGACTTCCGCGGCGCCGCGGTGAAGAACTACGTCCACTGGGGCGACCTCAATCTGAACTTCAGGACGCTGGCGCGCATCGACCAGAGCCTCTGCATCAGGTGCGGTCTGTGTCACA
>JAJZVE010000304.1 GCA_021845835.1 Pseudomonadota bacterium
GCGGATCGCGCTTGCCGGCGAGGCCACGCCGTGAACCTGTCGCGCCTGTTCATCGAACGGCCGGTCGGCACGGCGCTGCTGATGGCGGCGATGCTGCTGGTCGGGCTGCTCGCGCTCGGCTTCCTGCCGGTCTCGGCGCTGCCGGACGTGGACTATCCGACCATCGAGGTGCAGACCTTCTATCCCGGCGCCAGCCCCGAAGTGATGACCGAGGCGGTGACGGCGCCGCTGGAACGCCAGTTCGGCCAGATGCCGGGGCTGGCGCAGATGGCCTCCAGCAGCGGCGCCGGCGCCTCCGTCATCACGCTGCAGTTCGCGCTGTCGCTCAATCTCGATGTGGCGGAGCAGGAAGTGCAGGCGGCGATCAATGCCGCCGGCAACCTGCTGCCGGCCGACCTGCCGGCGCCGCCGATCTATGCCAAGGTCAATCCGGCCGACGCGCCGGTCATAACGCTCGCGCTCACCTCGCCGACGCTGCCGCTGGCGCGCGTGCATGACCTGGCCGAGCAGCTGGTGGCGATGAAGCTGTCGCAATTGCCGGGCATCGGCATGGTCGGCATCGGCGGCGGCGGGCGGCCGGCGGTGCGGGTACGCTTCCGCCCCGCCGCCCTGGCCGCGCTCGGCCTCAACATCGACGATCTGCGCACCACAATCGGCAACCTCAACGTCAACCTGCCGAAAGGCGGCTTCGATGGCCGCGCGCGGGCCTATGCGATCAACGCCGACGACCAGTTGCTCGACGCCCGCGCCTTTCGCGACCAGGTGATCGCGTGGCGCGGCGGCGCGCCGGTGCGCCTGTCGGACGTGGCGCAGGTCGTCGATGGCGTCGAGAACACCACGCAGGCGGCGTGGATGGACCGCGTACCGGCGGTGATCCTGAACGTGCAGCGCCAGCCGGGTGCCAACGTGATCGCCGCGGTCGCCGCCATCAAGGCGAAGCTGCCGGAACTGCGCGCAAGCCTGCCCGCCTCGGTGAACCTCACTGTACTCAGCGACCGCACGCTGACCATCCGCGCCTCGGTAGGCGACGCGGTGATGGAGCTGGGGCTGGCGGTGGCGCTGGTAGTGCTGGTGATCCTGTATTTCCTGCGCACCCTGCCGGCGACGCTGATCCCCAGCCTGTCGGTGCCGCTGTCGCTGGTCGGCACATTCGGCGCAATGTATCTGTGGGGCTTCAGCATCGACAATCTGTCGCTGATGGCGCTGACCATTGCGACCGGCTTCGTGGTCGATGACGCGATCGTGGTGATCGAGAACATCGCGCGCCACATCGAGGCCGGGGCGACACCGCGCGCGGCGGCGCTGGCCGGATCGCGGCAGATCGGCTTCACCGTGATCTCGCTCACCGTGTCGCTGATCGCGGTGCTGATCCCGCTGCTGTTCATGGCCGACGTGGTGGGGCGGCTGTTCCACGAATTTGCGCTGACGCTCGCCGTCAGCATCGTGATTTCGGCGGTGGTGGCGCTGACGCTGGTGCCGATGCTGTGCGCGCGGCTGCTGCGTGCCGCGCCGCATCGCACCCACGAAGCGGCGGCGCCGCGCCTGTATGCCCGCGCGCTCGACTGGGTGCTCGACCATCAGCGGCTGATGCTGGGTGGCGCGGCGCTGACGCTGGCATTGACCGGCGCGCTGTATGTCCGCGTGCCGAAAGGGTTCTTCCCGACGCAGGACACCGGGCTGCTGCAGGCGGTGACAGAGGCGCCGCCAGGCATCGGCTTCGCCGCGATGGCGGCGCGCCAGCAGGCGCTGGCCCACGCGCTGCTCGCCGACCCGGCGGTGGAGGGCCTGGCGTCCTTCATCGGCGTGGACGGCAGCAATCCTTCGCTCGATCGCGGCCGCATGAGCATCGCGCTGCGTCCGCCCGCCGAGCGGCACGCGGATGTGGCCACAATCATCCATCGTCTGCAGGCGGCGGCTGCATCGGTGGACGGCATCCGGCTGCTGCTGCAGCCGGTGCAGGATTTGACGGTGGATGCGTCGGTCGGCGCCACGCAGTTCCATTTCCTGCTGTCGGCGCCGACGCAGCACGATCTCAGCGCGTGGCTGCCGACGTTCCTGGCACGGCTGCACGACCAGCCGGTGCTGGCGGACGTGTCGGCCGACCTGCTGCAGGGCGGCCAGGAAATGCACGTCGAGATTGACCGCGACACCGCCGCGCGCTTCGGCATTACGCCGGCGAGCGTCGATAACGCGCTGTACGATGCCTTCGGCCAGCGCATCATCTCCACCGTGTTCACCCCGACGAACCAGTACCGCGTCATCATGGAAGCCGATCCGGCAACGACGGATCGCGAGGCGCCGCTGGATGCTATCTATCTGCCCTCAGCGCTGGTGCCGGGCGGACAGGTGCCGCTGCGCGCGCTGGCGGCGGTGGTGGCGCGACCGGCGCCGCTTGCCATCGACCATCTGGCGCAATTCCCGGCGGCCACGGTGTCGTTCAACCTGGCACCGGGCGCCTCGCTCGGCGCCGCGGTCGCGGCGGTGCAGGCAGCCGCTGCTGCGGCTGGGCAGCCGAAGCAGATCAGGCTGGTGCTGCAGGGTGCGGCGCGCGCCTTCACCGCATCGCTGTCGAACGAGCTGCTGTTGATCCTCGCCGCCGTGGTCACGATGTACATCGTGCTCGGCGTGCTGTACGAGAGCTTCATCCACCCGCTGACGATCCTGTCCACGCTGCCGGCGGCGGCGGTGGGCGCGCTGCTGGCGCTGATCCTGGCCGGTGGCGAGCTCGACATCATCGCCATCATCGGCATCGTACTGCTGATCGGCATCGTCAAAAAGAACGCGATCCTGATGATCGATTTCGCGCTGGAGGCGCAGCGCAGCCGTGGCCTGCCACCGCGCGCGGCAATCCGCGAGGCGGCGCTGCTGCGGCTGCGGCCGATCCTGATGACCACCTGCGCCGCCTTGTTCGCCGCTCTGCCGCTGATGTTCGCGCATGGCAGCGGTGCCGAGCTGCGCCGGCCGCTCGGGCTAGCCATCGTCGGCGGGCTGCTGGTGAGCCAGGCGCTGACCATGTTCACCACGCCCGTTGTGTATCTGTTCTTCGACCGGCTGGCCGGCGGCGCGGCGCGCAGGCGGGCGCAGCGGTGAATCTCTCGCGCCCCTTCATCGCCCGGCCGGTCGCCACCACGCTGCTGACGGTGGCGCTGCTGCTGGCCGGCACTGCGGCGTATTTCAGGCTGCCGGTCGCGCCGCTGCCGCAGATCGAGCTGCCGACCATCCTGGTGCAGGCGCAGCAGCCCGGCGCCAGCCCGGCGATCATGGCCAGCAGCGTCGCCGCCCCGCTGGAGCGCCACCTCGCCGCCATCGCCGATGTCACCGAAATGACGTCGCAGAGCTTCACCGGCCTGACGCGAATCACGCTGCAATTCGGCCTGGATCGCAGCATCGACGGCGCGGCGCGCGACGTGCAGGCGGCGATCAACGCGGCGCATGCCGAACTGCCCGCGACATTGCGCAACAACCCGATCTATCGCCTGGTCAACCCGGCCGACGCGCCGATCCTGGTGCTCGCACTCACCTCGACGACGCTGACGCAGGCGGCGCTGTTCGATGCCGCCGACAGCGTGCTGCGCCAGCGCCTGTCGCAGTTGCCCGGCGTCGGCGATGTCGATGTCGCGGGTGCCTCGCTGCCGGCGGTGCGCATCGAGGCCAATCCGGACGCGCTGGCGGCACTGGGGATCGGCATGGAGGATCTGCGCGCCGCCGCCGCGTCGGCAAACGCCAACAGCCCCAAGGGCGCGATCGAGATGCAAGGCCGCCGCCTGCAGTTGGCCACCAACGACCGTGCGCAGCGGGCGGCCGACTTCCGCGATCTGGTGATCGCCTGGCGCGGCGGCGCGCCGGTGCGGCTGCGCGATGTCGCGACCGTCAGCGATTCGGTCGAGAACCTGCGCAACGCCGGCCTCGCCGACGGAAAGCCGGCAATCCTGCTGATGCTGTACCGCCAACCCGGCGCCAACGTGATCGGCATCGCCGATCGGGTGCGCGCGCTGCTGCCGGATCTGGCGGCGGCGCTGCCGGGCGATGCCGCGCTCTCCATCGCCATCGATCGCAGCACCACGATCCGCAGCTCGCTCGCGGAAATGCGCGGCGCGCTGCTGCTGGCAATCGCGCTGGTGGTGCTGGTCGTGTTCGTCTTCCTGCGCAGCCTGCGCGCCGCCGCGATTCCGAGCGTGGCCGTCGTGGTCTCCATCGTCGGCACGTTCGGGGTGATGTTCCTGCTCGGCTACAGCATCGACAACCTGTCGCTGATGGCGCTGATCGTCGCCACCGGCTTCGTGGTGGACGATGCCGTCGTAGTGCTGGAGAACACCGAGCGGCACCTGCAATCCGGCATGACGCGCGTTGAAGCGGCGCTGGCCGGCGCGCGCGAGGTGGGGTTCACCGTCGTCTCGATCAGCCTGTCGCTGATCGCGGCGCTGCTGCCGATCCTGGCGATGGGCGGGCTGGTCGGGCGCATGTTCCGCGAGTTCGCGATGACGCTGTCGGTGGCGATCCTGGTCTCGCTCGTCGTCTCGCTGACCGCCACGCCGATGATGTGCGCGGTGCTGCTGGCGCCGGGCGGTCACGCCGGGCAGTCCGCGCCGCCTCGCCGCGCATGGCTGGCGGCGTGCTATGCGCGTTCGCTCGATTGGGCGCTGGCGCATCGCACCGTGGTGGGACTGTCGCTGATCGCCACCGTGGCAGCGACGGCGGCAATGTTCCAGTCCATGCCGAAGGGCTTCTTCCCGCAGCAGGACACCGGCCGTCTGCTCGGCGGCATCGTCGGAGACCAGAGCGCATCGTTCCAGCTCATGCGCGAGAAGCTGGCGCAGTTCGAGCAGGTGTTGCGCGAGGATCCGGCGGTCGCGTCCGTGGTCGGCTTCACCGGCGGGCGGCAGACCAATGCCGGGTCGGTGTTCGTCAGCCTCCGGCCGCTGGCCGAGCGCGGCGTGCGCGCCGATGCGGTGATCGCGCGGCTGCGCCCGCGTCTGGCGAAGGTCGCAGGGGCGCGGCTCTATCTGAAGGCGGTGCAGGACATCCAGCTCGGCGGCCGGCCGAGCAATGCGCAGTTCCAGTATGCGCTGCACGGCGACAGCGACACGGCGGTGTACGACGCCGCCGACCGGCTGGCGGCGGCGCTGCGGCAGGATCATGCACTGGCCGACGTGAATTCCGACCAGCAGGTGCGCGGACTGGCGGCGACGCTCGCGATCGACCGCGACGCCGCGGCGGCGCACGGTCTGACGCCGCTGCTCATCGACAACGCGCTCTACGACGCCTTCGGCCAGCGTCAGGTTTCGACGATCTACGACGCGCTCAATCAGTACCACGTGGTGCTGGAGGCCGCTCCGGCGTTCTGGCAGCACCCGACGATGCTCGACCAACTCTATGTCAGTATCGGCGGCGCGCCGCCGAGCGGCAGCGACCTGAGCCAGGGCATCGCCGGCGGGGCAGCGATCCGGCGGGCCAGTGCGCACATCACCGCCGTGACGCCGCCGGATGCGGCGCACGAGGCGGCTGCCAACGCCATCGGCGCGGTCGGCCGCAGCGGCGCCGCCTCGGCCGCTCCGATCAGCCCGGCACGCGAGAACATGGTACCGCTGGCCGCGGTGGCGCGCTGGCAGGCCGGGATCGCGCCGATCGTCGTCAATCACCAGGGATTGGCGGCGGCAACGACCATCTCGTTCAACCTGCCGCCGGGCGGCGCACTGGACAACGCGGTCGCCGCGATCGCCGCACAGGCGGCACGGCTCGGCCTGCCGGCATCCGTGCATGGCGGCTTCGCCGGCACCGCGGCGGCGTTCCAGGCATCGCAGCAGAGCGAGGCGCTGCTGATCCTGGCGGCGCTGCTCGCCATCTACATCGTGCTTGGCGTGCTCTACGAAAGTTTCCTCCATCCGCTGACGATTCTCTCGACGCTGCCGTCGGCGGGGGCAGGCGCAGTGCTGGCGCTGCGTGCGACCGGCGAGCATTTCACCGTGGTCGCGCTGATCGGCGTGATCCTGCTGCTTGGCATCGTCAAGAAGAACGGCATCCTGCTGGTGGATTTCGCACTGGCTGCCGAGCGCGGCGACGGGCTGGCGCCGGCGGTGGCGATCCGTGATGCGTGCCT
>JAJZVE010000305.1 GCA_021845835.1 Pseudomonadota bacterium
CGGCTACATGGCGCTGCGCTGGGCGATGTCGATCGTGGTGCTGCTGGTGCTGGTCACGGTGCTGGCGCTGCGGCTGATCGGAGCAAAGATCACCTTTCTTTAACGATTTGCCTCGAAATCAGATACCAAGTGTGATTTAATTCCGCGCGTCTCATCGCGTGGAGCATGGCATGCCGGACCGTGTTACGGCCGAGATCGTCCCGTTCCCCGGCCCGGCCCGGCCGCCGCCACAGCAGCGACTCGTCCGCGCCCTGGCCGGGCTGGAGGAAGCCCTGGCGGCGCAGCGCGCAGCGGTCACGGAATGGCGCGCGAGCCTCGCGCGGCTGCAGGTCGCGACGGGGCGGCTCGGCGGCTCGCTCACCGCGTTCCATGCCGGGCTGACGCGGCTCGATGCGCAGACGGCGCGCCTCAATGGCGAGGCGCGGCACCTGCAGGCCTGGGCGGACCGCGCCGACGGCAACAGCTGAGGCAGTGGACGGCGCGGCGTCCTGACGCAGTGGACAACCAATTTGAATAGTGATCTATTGCATTACGATTCGTAAATGGGGCCGCGTCATGCAACATGCACATGCGAATGCCCGGTCCCGTCACGCCGGACGGGACCATGAGGCGGCGGAGCCGCTGACGTCGCCGTTGTCGCTGACGTTGGCGGCCCTGCTCGATGAGGTGACGGAACAGCGCGGCACCGTCACCCACTGGCGGGCCACTCTGTCGGTGCTGCGCGGTTTCGATGGGGCTCTGGGCGAGGCGTTGCTGGACTATCGGGCGGAACTGGCCGCGCTGGACGGCCGGCTGGTCCGGCTGGCCCACGCCGCACGGCGGCTGAAGCGGCTGGCCGGAGCCGACGACTAGCACACGGCCGCTTTCATCGCCGCTGCCCCTGTGCCAGCATCGGCGCATGATCGATCCCGCCCTGCTCGACCGTCTCCGCAACGCCCGCGTCGTGCCGGTCGTGCGCACGCGCAGCGCCGCCATTGCCGCGACCGGCATCGGTTGGTTGCGCGATGCCGGCCTCACCGTGTTCGAAGTCACCATGACCATCCCCGACGCGCCGGCCCTGATCCGCGACCTGGCACGCGATCCGTCGCTGCTGGTGGGCGCCGGCACGGTTGCCGATGCCGCGACCGCGCGCGCGTGCCTCGACGCCGGCGCCCGCTTCATCGTGGCGCCGTGGATCGATCCCGCGCTCGCCGCCCCCTGCCGGGAAGCGGGTGCGCTGCTGATGCTGGGGGCAATGACACCGACCGAGGTGCGCGCCGCGCGCGCCGCCGGCGCCGACGTGGTGAAGATCTTCCCGGCGGCCTCGGCCGGCGGGCCGGCGCATGTCAAGGCGCTGGCGAGCGTGTTCCCCGGCGTCGCCTTCTGCCCCACGGGCGGCGTGGAGCCGGGCAATGTCGCCGCCTATCTCGCGGCCGGTGCCGCCTTCGTCGGCATGGGCGGCAATCTCGTTGACGAGAAGCGCATCGCCGCCGGCGACCGCGCAGCCATCACCGCAGCGGCGCGTCAGCTGCTCGGCGGCTGAGACACGGAAGCAAGGAACCGTCAAGCCCCGGCCCCCGTTGTGCTGGCACAGGACGGAGGAGTCCGTGGGCATGAGCATCGAGACGGGACAGAGCGGACATCATGGCGGCAAGCAGGGCTTCGCCTCGATGGACGCAGCCAAACAGCGCGCCATCGCGTCGAAGGGCGGCAGTTCGGTGCCGCCGGAAAAGCGCCCCTTCGCCCGCAGCGCCGAACTGGCGGCGGCGGCGGGGCGCAAGGGCGGCAAGGCATCGCACGGCGCGCGGCGGCACATGCCGCAGTAGCGGTCAGCCGGCGCCGGGCACCCCCTTCGCCGTCGAATACTCGAAATGCAGCGCGGTGCCAGGCCGCGCGATCGGGTAGATGGCGTGTGCCGCCATCGCCGCCTCCGAAAATCCCTGCAGGATCAGCTTGAGCTTGCCGGGATAGTGCGCCACGTCGCCGATCGCGAACACGCCCGGCACGCTGGTTTCGCAGGTCGCCGGCGCGACCGCGACATGGTGCCGCTCCAGCGCCACGCCCCACTGGGCGATCGGGCCGAGATCGGTGGACAGGCCGAAAAACGGCAGCAGCACGTCGGCCGGCAGGTGCCGGGTGCGGCCGTCCAGGTCGGCCACCTCGACGGCCGCGAGCGCGCCAGCCGCGCCGTGCAGGGCGTGCAACTGGTACGGGACGATCAGTTCCACCTCCCCCGCCGCCGCCGCGGCGGCAAGCTGGGCGGCACTGTCCGGCGCGGCGCGGAATTTTGCGCGCCGATGCACGAGCGCGATCGCGGCGGCGATGCCGCGCAGCGCCAGCGCCCAGTCCACCGCGGAATCGCCGCCGCCGGCAATCACGACCCGCCGGCCGCGCAAATCCTCGCGCCGGCGCACGTAGTATTGCACTGCACCGCTGGCCTCGAAGGCGGCAAGCCCGTCCAGCGGTGGCCGGTTCGGCCCGAACGCGCCGGCGCCGGCGGCGAGAATGACCGCGCGCACCGCAATGGTGTCGCCGAGGTCGGTGCCGAGCGTGAACGCCCCGGCAACCCCCTCCAGCCGCTCGACGCGGCGGCCGAGCAGCAGGCGTGGCGCGAACGGCGCGATCTGGCGTTCCAGTTGCGCGATCAGCTCGCCGGCCTCGATCGCCGGGATCGCCGGGATGTCGTAGATCGGCTTTTCCGGATAGAGCGCCGTGCATTGCCCCCCCGCCTCGCCCAGCGCGTCGATCACCACGGCCGAGAGCTGCAGCATCCCGCACTCGAACACGGAGAACAGCCCGGCAGGGCCGGCCCCGATGATGGCCACGTCGGCGGCAAGGGTTTCGGTCATGCGGCGCAGGCTACCGGGCCGGCCGGCCGGGGGGAAGCGGCGGCTGGCGCAGCGTGACGCGGCATGAGTCCGGCCCCGCAACGGCGCCCGGACGGCGCCGTCGCGGCACGCCGGCCGCGACAAGTTGGATGGAGAGATCAAAGTGCCCGACGGGCGCGGTTGCCTCCCCTGCCCGGCTCTGCCACACCCCTGACCAAGAACGAAACGGGAGGACGCGCGGCGTGTGCACCATCGGGACGGCATTCCTGGGGACGCTGCAGGATCGCGGCGCGCGGCTGGCGCGGAAGTGAACGTGCCGCGCATCTGGCTGCTGCTCTGTCTCGGCTGGACTGTCAGCAGCGCGGACCGCGCCGTCACCGGCCCGGTCATCACCTGGATGATCCAGCACAAGGCGGCGTTCATGGCGGCGCCGAACCCGTATGCGCTGGGCGGCCTGATCGGCAGCATCTTCTTCGCCGGCTACATGCTGGCGCAGTTCCCCGGCGGCTATGTCGGCGACCGGCACGGGCATCGCAGCGTGATCGCGATCAGCCTCGCCTGGGCCGCCGTCGCGACGCTCGCGAGCGGGCTGGCGGGCGGGCTGGCAGCGTTCATCGCGGTGCGCATCCTCACCGGCCTCGGCGAGGGCATCTACTACGCCAACGACCGCGCCGTGATCGCCGAGGTGACGCCGGCGGCGCAGCGCAGCCTGGCGATGGGCGTCGTCATCACCGGACTTTCCATCGGCATCACACTGGCAATCGCGCTGACGCCGTTCCTGATCGGTCTCGGCACCACGCTGCTCGGCGCCGCGCAGGCCTGGCGGATGCCGTTCTTCGTGCTGAGCGCGGCGAGTCTGGTGATCGCCTGGATCGTCTGGCGCGGCCTCGCGGCCACGCGCACGCGGCAGGACCGGCCGGCGCGGGCGCTGGCGGCACTGGTGCCGTACACGTCGGTGTTCTTTGCGCTGGTGTTCGGCCTGTTCCTGCTGGCGCGCGTCATCGATCTGCCGGCCTGGGGGCTGACGATTGCCGAACTCGCGCTCGCCTGCGGCACGATCGTGTTTGTCTGGCGCGTCAAGGGCGCCGAGATCGCCGGCGCAATCGGCAGCCGCGACCTGGTGCTGCTCTATGTCTCGTTCGTGCCGATCCTGTGGACGCTGTGGTTCCTGGGTTTCTGGGCGGTCTCCATCGTCGCCGGCGCGTCCGGCGGTTCGTTCCGCAATGCGGCGCTGACGGCGATGTTCACCGGGCTGTCGGGCATCGCCGGCTATCCGGCGGGCGGCTGGCTCGCCGACTGGACGTTGCGCAGCGGCCTGGGCCGCAAGCCGGTGCTGATCGGCTTCACGCTTGCGCAGGCGGTGCTGACGCTGTTGCTCGGCTTCTACCTGCAGCAGGGCGGCCACAATCCGGTGGTTCTGGCGGCGCTGCTGTTCGCGTCCGGGCTGTTTTTCAACGCACTGCAGCCCGTGGCGCACGCGCTGGTCGCCGACCTGGCGGCGCCGGCGCAGCGCGGCGCCGCGTTCGGCACCTACAACCTGATCGGCGAGATCGGCGCGGTGCTCGGCCCGACCGTCTCCGGCACGCTGCGCGATGCCACCGGCGGCTGGGCCGCGGCGGTTTATCTCGATGGCGCGCTGGTGCTGGCAAGCGCGCTGCTGGTCGCATTCGTGCGCGAGCGGGTGACGCAGCCGGCGAACCCGGCCTGAGCGGCGGCCGGGGCCTAGATCGGCGCGGCGAGCCCGGCCGCGCCGCCCGCCAGGGCGCGCACCACATCGGCCCGGCTGACGATGCCGACCAGCCGGCCGTCCTGCACGATGGGTACGCGCTTGATGCGGTGCCGCGCCAGCAGGTCCGCGAGTTCCGGCACGGCGGCATCGGCCGGCGCGGTGATCACCGGCGTCACCATCAGATCGCGCGCCCTGCGGTTGTCGAGCCGGATGTATTCGAGAAACTCCGGCGCGAGATCGGTGCCCTCGGCCAGCAGGTTGAGCCACCAGGCGCGCTTCACGGCATGTTCCTGCCCGAACGGGCGCATCAGGTCGCCTTCGCTCAGCATGCCGAGTACTTTGCCGGCGTCGTCGCAGACCGGGACGGCGCTGATCTCGTGCTCGCTGAGCAGCTTCGCGACCCGCGCCACCGTGTCGTCGGGCCGCACAGTCACCACGTCCCGCGTCATGATGTTGCTGGCGTCCAGCGCCATTCTGGCCTCCTGCCGTTCATCCGGCGCAGCTTTGCCCGGCTGCCGCGCCAGGAGGATTGATCTGGCGCAATTCCCGCGCCGATTTCCGCACCGCGGCCGATTGACGGGGATCAAGGCGGCGCTGTCCCGGGGCAATAGTGTGGTCCAGGCTCTGGCGGGAGCGCAACTCCCGTCAACCCGCGGGCGCTGCGGTCCGGCCCGGCGCCGGCAAAACGGCAACGATCGGAAGGAATCTCGGCGTCATGACGATCCCCGTGCAGGTTACCTTCAAGGACATGGAACCTTCGCCAGCGCTGGAGGCACGGATTCGCGAGAAGGCGGCGCGGCTCGAACGCTTTGAGGGCGACATCCTGCGCTGCATCGTCACCGTGGAGGCGCCGCATCGGCATCACCATCAGGGGCGGATGTACCGGCTGCGCGTCGAGGTGGTGGTCCCACGCGGCGACATCGTCGTGACGCGGGAAGGATCGCAGAACCACGCGCACGAGGACGCCTACGTCGCGGTGCGCGATGCCTTCGACGCGGTGGTCCGACAGCTGGAGGACCATGTCAGGGGCCTGCGCGGCCAGACCAAGCACCACGAGGTGCCGTTGCTGCATGGCCGGGTCACGAGCCTCATTGCCGATCAGGGCTACGGCTTCGTCGAAACCTCAAGCGGCCAGGAGGTCTATTTCCACCGCAACAGCGTGGTGGAGAACGGCTACGACCGGTTGCGGGTCGGCGACGAGGTACGGATGGCCGTGACCGAGGGCGAGAAAGGCTGGCAGGCCAGCACGGTGCATCGCGTCGGCAAGCATCATCCGGTCGAGCGGGACTGAGCGAACACGGGACGGCGGGCGCGCGCTATCCGCGCACCCGCGCGCTGACCAGCCGCTCCACCAGCACCGCCGCGATGATGATGCCGCCGATCGCGGAGCCTTGCCAGAACGGCGAGACGCCGAGCAGATTGAGGCCGTTGCGGATCATCACCATGATCAGCACGCCGATCAGCGTACCGATGATGGAACCGCGCCCGCCGTAGAGGCTGGCGCCGCCGATCACCACCGCGGCGATCGCGTCCAGTTCCAGCGCGGTGCCC
>JAJZVE010000306.1 GCA_021845835.1 Pseudomonadota bacterium
AAAAGCTTCACGCCGGCGGCGAAGGACGTGTTCCGGCTGGTGGAGAGCGACACCGGCCGGCCGATCTCGCACGTCCGCGCGCGCTTCACGCCCGATCTGTTGCAGCAGGACGCCGGCCGCGTGCTGCGCACGCTCGCCACTATCGAGCGCCAGGTCCGCGCGAGCGAGAGCGACACGCTGTACGTCATGCGCACGCTGCCGTACCGCACGACCGACAACGTGATCGGCGGCGTCGTCGTCACCTTCACCGATATCTCGCGCATCACCGCCGCCGAAACGCGCATCGGCGAGCTGACGCGCGACCTGCGCGAGCGTATCGAGAACCTGGAGACGCTGTTCGACCTCGTTCCGGTCGGCATCTTCCTGCTGGAGGGCGAGAATGCTGAGGGTGTTCGCCTCAATCGCCGCGGCGCCGATCTGATCGGCGAGCCGCAGCGGCAGACCGGCTTCGGGGCGCCGCCGGCGCCGCTGCGGCTGCGGCTGCGGCGCGACGGGGTGGACCTGCGGGCGGAGCAGGACCCGTTGCAACGCGCCGCGCACTCGGGCGCGCCCGTGCCTGCGTTCGAAGCCAGGCTGCTGCGCGCCGACGGCAGCGCCGTCGCCGTGATGGTCTCGGCGACACCGCTGTTCCGCGAGGATGGCAGCACGCGCGGCGCCATCGCCGCGGTCATCGACATCAGCGGCAAGGCCGCCGAGGCGCAGCAGCAATTGCTGCTGCACGAACTGCAGCACCGGGTCAAGAACGTCCTCGCGACCATCGGCGCGCTGGCGAAGCGAACGCTGAAGGCCAGCCGGTCGCCCGAGGAATTCACCGCGGGCTTCCTGGCGCGTGTGGACGCGATGGGCAGGATGCACGACCTGCTGGCGCAGCGCGACTGGAAGGGCACCGATCTGCGCGAGCTGATCCTGGCAAGCCTCGCCCCCTATGGCGGATCGGAGCGGCGCACGGCACGGCTGGACGGCCCGGCGATCCTGCTCCGCCCGGGGCCATCGTCCGCCATGGGGATGATTCTGCACGAGCTGGCGACCAACGCCGCGAAATACGGCGCCCTGACCGCACCTGAGGGAGAGGTTTCGGTGAGCTGGCACGCCGAGGGCGCCCCGGCAGACGAACGTCTCGTGCTGACCTGGTGTGAATCCGGCGGCCCGCCGGCGATCCTGCCGGCGCAGGAGGGGTTCGGCATCGGCTTCGTGCGGCGCTGCGTGCAATACGAGCTTGACGGAACGACCGCGTTCGCGTTCCGGCCCGAAGGTTTCTGTGCCGAGATCGCGTTTCCGCTGAAGCGCGACGCGCCGGATGAACCCAGCAAGGCAACGGGAAAATAACGTGGCAACCCGCAAAGAAGGCTATCAAGGGCCTGCAGGTGCCATGAAGGGATTGCGAATCCTTGTGGTCGAGGACTCGCTGCTGGTCGCTGAAATAATTGTCGAACTGCTGCAGATGGCCGGCATCGAGGTGGTCGGTCCGGTCGGGCGGCTCGATCCGGCGATCGCGCTGGCGCAGCATGAGCAGCTTGACGGCGCGCTGCTGGACGTGAACCTCGCCGGCGAGAACTCCGGCCCGATCGCGGAGGTGCTGTGCGCGCGCGGCATCCCCTTCATCTTCCTCACTGGCTACAACGATCCTGCCGCCCTGCCGCCGCAGTTCCGCACCGCGCCGCTCCTGGTCAAGCCGTTCCGCGAAAGCGACCTGGAACGCGAGGTGACGGCACGTTTCGGCGCCGTCGCCGGGTAGCGGCGCGGCGCCGCCGCCGCGCGCCGGCGGGTTTCCCATCCGGGGACATTCCTGCTAGCACACGCCCCCGGTGGAGCTTCCGCGCGCATGTTCGACTTTGCCTGGACCGAAATCGCCCTGATCGGCGTGGTCGCCCTGGTGCTGATCGGCCCCAAGGACATGCCGGTCGCCATCAAGGCCGTGGCCAACGTGGTCAAGAAGGCCCGCCGCATGGCGGCCGAATTCCAGAGCCATGTGGACGACATGGTGCGCGACACCGAACTGGCCGAGGTGCGCCAGCAGATCAACGAAATCCGCAATTTCGACATTCGCGGCGAGTTCGAGCGCGCGGTCGACGAGGACGGCTCCCTGCGCCAGGCGTTCCAGGATCCGTTCGTCACCCCGCCGCCACCCCCCGCCGCGGAACCCGAAGCCGCCCTGTCCGCCGTGCCCGAGGCCGCACCGGAACCCGAAGCCGAACCGGAAGCGGCGCCCGCGACCGTGGCGGCGCCCGCCTTCATCCCCCCGGCGATCGCCGAGGCGGCGCAGGCGCCCGCGTTCATCCCGCCGCTCGCGGCACAGGGCAGCCTCGCCCGCCCCCCCTTCGCCTGATCCCTCACGCAGGTTCCCGTGGCCACCACAACCGACGACGATCCGATCCACGACAAGCCAATGCCGCTGCTCGACCATCTGATCGAGCTCAGGCGCCGGCTGCTGGTCAGCATGGCGACGTTCCTGGTCGCCTTCCTGGTCTGCTACCATTTCTCGTCCGAAATATACGGCTTCCTGGCGCAGCCGCTGGCGACCGCGCTGGCGAGCAAGCCGGGCAGCAACCGCGCGCTGATCTACACGCAGCTGTACGAGGCGTTCTTCACCTATCTGCGCGTCGCCTTCTTCGGCGCCGCCTTCATTGCCTTCCCGGTGGTGGCGATGCAGTTGTGGCTGTTCGTCGCCCCCGGCCTGTATCGCAGCGAGAAGCGGGCGATCGCGCCGTTCCTGGCGGCGACGCCGGTGCTGTTCCTCGCCGGCGCGGCGCTGGCCTACTATTTCGTGTTCCCGTTCGCGTGGCGCTTCTTCATCAGCTTCGAGACGCCGACCAGCGACGCCGGCATCCCGATCCAGCTCATGCCCAAGGTCGGCGAGTATCTCGATCTGGTGATGAAGCTGATCTTCGCCTTCGGCGTCGCCTTCCAGTTGCCGGTCGGTCTGGCGCTGCTGGCCAAGGTCGGCATCGTCACGTCGAAGGGGCTGAGGCGGTATCGGCGCTATGCCTATGTCGGCATGTTCATCATCGCCGCGGTGCTGGCGCCGCCCGACGTGATCACGCAATGCGGCCTCGCGCTGCCGCTGATCGCGCTCTACGAGCTGTCGATCGTCGCCGCGCGGATCGTCGAACCCAAGCCCGCCGAGACCTGAGCATGCACGACCTCCGCCAGCTGCGCGCCGACCCGGCCGCGTTCGATGCCGCCCTGGCGCGACGCGGCCTGCCTCCGATGGCCGAGGCCATCCTGGCGCGCGACGCCGCCCGCCGCGCGGCGCTGACGCGCCAGCAGGAAGCGCAGGCCCGCCGCAACGCACTGGCCCGCCAGGTCGGCGAAGGCCGCCGCCACGGCGCCGACACCGCGCCGCTGGAGGCCGAGGCGACCGGGCTGCGCGGCGAGATGGAGGCGCTGGAGTCCGAGGCCGCCACGCTGGACGCCGAGATCCGCGGCGTCCTGGAACGCCTGCCCAACGTGCTCGACGCCGACGTGCCGGACGGGACGGACGAGACGGCAAATGTCGTGCTCAGGCAGATCGGCGAACCGCCTTCGTTCGCGTTCCCGGCAAAACAGCATTTCGAGCTGGGCGAGGCGCTCGGCCTGATGCAGTTCGAGGCGGCGGCAAAGCTGGCCGGCGCGCGCTTCACCCTGCTGCGCGGGCCGCTGGCGCGACTGGAACGCGCGCTCGGCCAGTTCATGCTGGACCTGCACACACGCGAGCACGGCTACGAGGAGGTGATCGTGCCGCTGCTGGTCAACGACGCCACCATGTACGGCACAGGCCAGCTACCCAAGTTCGCCGAGGACCTGTTCCGCACCACCGACGGGCGCTGGCTGATCCCGACCGCCGAGGTGCCGCTCACCAACCTCGCCGCCGGCGAGATTCTCGCCGCCAGGGCGCTGCCGCTGCGGCTGACCGCGCTCACCGACTGTTTCCGCTCGGAGGCTGGCTCCGCCGGGCGCGACACCCGCGGCATGCTGCGCCAGCACCAGTTCCGCAAGGTCGAGCTGGTCAGCCTGACGCGCCCGGAGGACAGTGCCGCCGAGCACGAGCGCATGACGCGCTGCGCCGAGACGGTGCTGGAGCGCCTCGGCCTGCCCTATCGCCGCGTGGTGCTGTCGGCGGGCGACACCGGGTTCTCGGCCGCCAAGACGTTCGACCTGGAGGTGTGGCTGCCGGGCCAGGGGGCGTGGCGGGAAATCAGTTCGTGTTCCAACTGCCGCGACTTCCAGGCGCGGCGGATGAACGCGCGGTTCCGCGCCGCCGACGGCAAGACGGTCGCGCATGTCCACACGCTGAACGGCTCCGGCATCGCAGTCGGGCGGGCGCTGATCGCGGTGATGGAGAATTGCCAGCAGGCGGACGGGTCAATCGTGGTGCCGGAAGCGGTGCGGCCGTGGCTGGGCGGGACGGAGCGGATAGCAGGTTAAGCGTTATCCGCAGATCACGCGGATGAAACCGGGATAAATCCTCGTCTGCATCATCTGCGGATAACGCTCTTTTCGTCAGATCGCGCGATCCTTCTCGGGCAGCGTCTGGTCCATCGTCAGCGCGGGCAGTTCGACCAGCGCCGTGCCCACCGGCCGCGCCGGCACGCCGACCACGGTCGTGTGCGGCGCCACGCGGTCGAGCACGATCGAGCCGGCGCCGATTTTGGCCCCCTCGCCCACCTCGATATTGCCCAGCACCTTCGCCCCGGCGCCGATCAGCACGCCGCGGCGGATCTTCGGATGGCGGTCGCCGCACTGCTTGCCGGTGCCGCCCAGGGTGACGCCCTGCAGGACGGACACGTCGTCCTCCACCACCGCCGTCTCGCCGATGACGAGGCCGGTGCCGTGGTCCAGCATGATGCCGCAGCCAAGCCGTGCCGCCGGGTGGATATCGACCGCGAACACTTCCGACATGCGGCTCTGCAGATGGCGCGCGAGGTGCTGGCGGTCGCGCCGCCACAGGAAATGCGCCACCCGGTGCGCCTGCAGGGCGATGTAGCCCTTGAAGAACAGGAACGGCGTGATGAGGTCCGGGCAGGCCGGATCGCGGTCGCGCACCGCGGCCAGATCGGTCGCCGCCGCCTGCACGATCGCCGGGTCGGCGGCCAGTGCCTCCGCGATCAGCGCCGTCAGCGGGCCGGTGCCGAGATCGGCGTCGCCCAGCTTGCGGCCCAGCCGCGTCGCCAACCCGTCGGCGAAGCTGCCGTGGCGCAGCAGCGCCCGCGTGATCGGCTGCGCCATCAGCACGTCGCGCTCGGCGGCGTCCACGCCCTCGCGGCGGATGGTTGCCCACATGGCGTCCGCCAGGTCCGTCGGCGCGTCGTGCGCGCACAGCGCCGCCGCCGGCCCGACCACGCCGGCGGTCGTCAGTTCGGGGATCGTCTGGTGTGCGCGCATGGGCGTCCTTTCCCCGCGACGGTGGATCGGAACGCACATAGGGATGACCCGCCGTTCACGCCATCCCCCACCCTTATCGCCAGTGCGCGGCAATCCACACCCACTCCGGCCCGCGCCGCGCCCAGTGACCCGGCACGTATTCGTGCCAGCCCCGGTGGCGGATGACGTAATGGCCGCCGATCCACATCCAGGCGCGGCCGTCCCAGCGCCAATGCCCCGGCTGCCAGACATAGCGGGCGCCGGGCGGCGGCGGCGGCGGCGGCTCGGCCTGCAGCGGCGGGATCGGTGCCGGCTGCGCCAGCGCCACGCCAGCGGCCCCGAAGGCGAGCAGCAGCGCCAGCGCGCTGCGACGAGCAAAGCGAATTAAGGCAACAACTCTCTACGGACGGCCGCACCGTTTCTGCCATCCGGCGCATGGCATGAAAAGACGCTGTAACCGTCCGTTGCCGTCCCGCTCTCGGCCGCTGTCATGTGTCGGACGGCTTGCACAGCGGCGCGATGGCCACACATCTCGCCGGCACGCATTGCCAAGGACACACCGCCTCATGCGCTACAACCAGCTCGGCCGCACCGGCCTGTTCGTTTCGGAACTCTGCCTTGGCACCATGACCTTCGGCGGCCGGGGCGAGATGTTCCAGCACATCGGCAGGCTGCAGCAGGACGACGTGGACGCGCTGGTGCGCGCCGCCCTCGATGCCGGCATCACCTTCATCGACACCGCCGAC
>JAJZVE010000307.1 GCA_021845835.1 Pseudomonadota bacterium
GTCATGCACCCAGACCAGATCGCCCGGTCGCAGCAGCGGCACCAGCGCCGCCGCGAACGCCTCGTTGACGCGGCGATAGGCGGCCAGATCCTCGCGCCGGAACTCCGCCAGCCCCATGCGGTGATGGAACAGCGGCCACAGCATGCCGTTGGAGAAGCCGCGGTAGTAGCCTGTGAAGTCGGCCTGCGGCAGATCGACGGTGGCGAAGGTGATGCGGCCCATGCGCGCCAGCCGCGGCGCTTCGCCCAGCGCATGGTTGCTGCCCGACCAGCCGAACCACAGCGCCTCCCGCCCCACCAGCGCCTCGCGCAGCGCGACCGCGAGGCCGCCGGCGAGCTGGCCGCGCTCGCGCGGCGAGGGCACGCGGTTGGAGACGATGACGAGCCGCCTCATGCCGCCAGCGCCACGTCGGCCAGACGCGCGAGCCAGGCGCGCACCCCGGCCGGATCGCCGAACGCCTCCGCCACCCGCAGGCCAAGGCCGCCCGCCGCCCGCGCCGCCCGGATGGCGTCCTCGTCGGTCACGTCGTCGCCGACATAGACCGGCACGCGCCCCGCGAACGGCGCGCGCGCCATCAGCGCGGCGACGGCGGAGCCCTTGTCGGCACCGCGCGGCTTCACCTCGAACGCCATGTGCGCCGGCAGCAACTGATGCGTCCGCTGCCCGTCCAGCAGCGCCAGCAGCCCGCGCTGCAGCGCCGGCCCGGCCGCCGGGGCCAGCCGGTAATGCAGCGCAAAGCCCTGCGCCTTGCGCTCCAGCAATGTGCCCGGATGCGCCGCCACCAGCGCCGCCGCCGCATCCAGCCAGGCGGGCGGCGGCGACGGCAGCGGCGCACGCTGCACCGGCGCGCCGGGGCCGAAGCGCACCGCACCGCCATGCTCGCCCGCGACCGCATAGGGAATGTCCGGCAGCAGCGCGTCCACCTGCTCCGGCGGGCGGCCGGTGACGATTGCCAGCGCCTCGTCGAGCGTCGCGCGCAGCCGCCGCAGCGTCTCCGCCAGGCCCGGCGGCACCTGCACCGCGTCCGGCGTCGGCGCAATGTCGAGCAGCGTGCCGTCCAGGTCGAGCAACAATGCCATCGGCGACGGCAGGAAATCCGGAGAAATGGGCTGAGACGTCATGACAGCACAACCATTTCCCGGACTGGAAGTTCCGTCCAGTTGTCTTGCATAAAATCTTCGTCAGCCGGCGCAGCCGGCCAGGCGCACATCGTACACTGGATGTTCGAACATGTTTGCTGCCGGCTCGTCGGCGAACATCCAGCCGTGGAAGCCCGGCATGCCGGCATGGCTGTCGCTGAGATCGAGGAAGGCGGTGGCATCGGCCGGCTGATCGGGCGGCCGCACGTCGCAGGCGCGCACCCCGACCGTCAGCGCCCCGAACGTGACCGACTGCCCCACCTGGACCGTCACGCTGTGCGGCTGGGCGCTGATCTTGTCGAGCAGCACCAGCCGCGCCGCCGGCCGCGGCAGCCATGCCGGCGGCGGCGGGGTCTCCTGCTCCTGTTGCTGCTGTTGCACCGGCGCCGGCGCGTCCTGGGCCTGCGCGGCGAAGGCCAGCAGCAGCGCCGGCAGCGCCGCCGCGCAGCGTCTCATTCCGCCAGCCGGCCCCGCCGGGGGCTCGCCAGCGCCTGCACCATGTCGTCGAGGATGCCGCGCATCGCCGCCTCATCGACGCCCATCAGCACCGCGTCCTCGAACACGTCCTGCATGGTCTCGGCCAGCTCGGCGTGGTTCTCGGCCAGGGTCCTGAGCTTTTCGCGGCAGGACACCGGCGTGCCGTCCGGCTGCGGCCACTGCCGGGGCGGGGGAATGGTCATTTCGGTGCGCCCTGCTGCGGTTGCTGCGGCTGCGGTGCCCCCGGCTTCTGCCCGCCGGACAGATTGCCCATGCTGAAGATGAACCTGCCCAGCAGCTGCTCGATGCTGATCGAGGATTGCGTGATCGTGACCTGCCCGCCGGCCGCGAGCAACTGCGTGTCGCCACCCGGTTCCAGCCCGAGATACTTGCCGCCGAGCAGTCCGTCGCTGGTCACGGCGGCGCTGCTGTCGCGGGGCAGCTTCACGTCGGGGGCGACGGTGAAATCCACCACCGCCTGATAGGATTGCGGGTCGAGATGCGTGGCGGTGACGCTGCCCACCTTCACCCCCGCCACACGCACGTCCGAGCCGACCGACAGCCCGTCGATCGCGCTGAAGCGCGCATGCAGCGTGTAGCCCTGCAGCGTCAGCCGGCCGGTATTGGCGACCGCGTAGCCGAGGAAGCCGATCGCCACCGCCAGCACGACGGTGCCGGCCGCCAGTTCCGCCGCATTGCGCTGGGGCATGCCGCGCTCAAGCCCCTGCCGCCTCGTCCGGCGTCCATGCCTCGTAGTCGCCGGTGGCGGCGGCGCGGTGACCGCCCTGGTAGTCATGCCCCTGCGGCCGGTAGCCGAGGGGCGTCCCGGTCAGGTTCGGCTGGTGCGGCTTCACCCACGGCATTTGCCGCGGCAACGCGATCGGCGCGTCCGTCATGTGGTGCAGCCAGGCGTGCCATTCCGGCGGCACGGCCGAGGGGTCGTCCGGGCCGGCATACATGACCCAGCGGCGCGGCCGCAGGCCAGGCCGGGCGCGCCTGTCCTCGTAATAGGTGTTGCCAGCGGCATCGCGGCCGACCGTGCGGCCGTTGCGCCAGGTGAAGATCCGGGTGCCGAGTGTCGTCATGCAGCCTCATATACGAGCGCGCGCGGCGATGGTCCATGCCGGGCACAACGTCGCGGTTCTCCACAGGTTCTTCCACAGGATTTTGTGGTTGCCCACCGATCCGACCGCAAAATGCGCTTCCGCGCCGCCGGGCCCGCGCCTAGCATCACGGCATGAAGCCGAGCAAGCCCTCCCCTGGTCCGTTCTGGCGCGGCGTGCGCCTGCGTCGCGTCGCGGCGGCTGCCGAGCCGGACGCCGCCCCGCGCCAGGTCGCCCTGCCCGCCGCCTGGGACGACCGGGCCGCCGCGGCGCTGGCCGCACTGGTGCCGGGACGCGGGCCGGCGGCCCTGGAGCCGGCCGCCAACGCCTGGATCGGTCCGATCGCCGCCGCCGCCCCTGATCTGGCCGCGCCGTTGCACGCGCTGCTGCGCACCCGCCGCGGCGCGCCGGGGCCGTCGCTGTGGCTGGGCCTGCGCACACCCCTGCCGCGCTTCGTGCTCAACCTGCCGGCCTTCTTCGACCCGGAGATCGGCTTCGACGTCGCAGGCTTCGCCGCGGCGGCGGAGTCGGCGACGCGGGCGCTGGCGCTGCACGACCCGGCGGCGCTGCGGCTCGGCGTCGGCATGACCGACCTGGCCGGGCTGCTGGCAGCGCTGGGGCTGGAGTACGACGGCGCGGCGGCGCGCGCGGTCGGCGCGGCCCTGGCCGCGCTGCTGCGCGCCACCGCGGAAGCGGCGTCGGGCACACTCGCGGCGGAGCTGGGCGCCCGTGCCGCAGCAGGCCCGGTGCCGATCGCGCCCGCCACCACCGTGCTGCCCGGCCTGGCCGAAGCCGCGGCGGCGGCGCAGCGGCGGGCCGCCGCGCTGCCCGGCCGCCGCCATACGGCGCTGACCGCGCTTGCCGCGCCCGACATGACGGAGGCGCTGCTCGGCGCGGAGACCGGCGGCATCGCGCCCGCCTTCGCGCCGCTGGACGATGCCGGGCATCTCACGCGCACGGCGCAGTCCTGGCTGGCGGCGCGCGGCATGACCGCGGAGGCGGCGCTGGCGGCGCTGCTGGCCGGTACCGCCCCCTTCCCCGCCGCCGATGCCGCCGCCCATGCCGCGATGCACGCCGCGGTCGCCGCGTTCTTCGACGCCATGCCGCCGCGCCCTGCCGCCCTGCCGGCCCCGCGCCCGACGGCGCCGCGGCGCGAGCTGCCGGTACGGCATACCGGGATCGCCCAGAAGGCGAGCGTCGGCGGGCATCGCGTCTATCTGCGCACCGGCGAATACGCCGACGGCACGCCGGGCGAGATCGGCATCGCGCTGCCCAAGGAAACCCCCGCCTTCCGCGGCCTGATGGACGCCTTCGCGCTTGCCGTCAGCCTCGGGCTGCAGCACGGCGTGAAGCTGGAGGAATTCGTGGACGCCTTCACCCTCACCCGCTTCGGCCCCGCCGGCGCGGTGGAGGGCGACCCGCATGTCGGCCGCGCCACCTCGCTCATCGACTACGCCTTCCGCAGCCTCGCCGCGCGGTATCTCGGCCGCACCGACCTGCCCGACGCCGTGGAGGCGGAGGAAGAGACATTGCCCGAGCCGTCGCTGCCGCTCGATCTGCCGCGGGCGGAGGGTCGGCGGCGCGGCCTGCGAGTGGTGAAATAGGACGCACGCCATGCCCGGACGCATCGACGCACGCCTCGCCGCCCTCGGCATCCACCTGCCCGAACCGGCCCGGCCGGTCGCCAACTACCTGCCGTTCGTCGTCACCGGCGACCTCGTGGTGATCTCCGGCCAGGTGCCGGCGATCGACGGCAAGGTCGCCTGGACCGGCAAGGTCGGCGCGACAGTGAGCGTGGAGGACGGCGTGCGCGCGGCGCGCCAGTGTTTCATCAACCTGCTTGCACAATTGCGCGCCGCCTGTGACGGCGACCTGGATCGGGTGACGCGGGTGGTGCGGCTGGGCGGCTTCATCGCCGCGCCGGCGGCGTTCACGCTGCACGCCACGGTGATGAACGGCGCCAGCGACCTCGCGGTGGAGGTGTTCGGCGAGGCCGGGCGGCACGCGCGCACCACGGTCGGCGTGCCGTCGCTGCCGCTCGACTGTGCGGTGGAGGTCGAGGGCATGTTCCGCATTGCCTGAACCGCCCTGCGGCCTAACCTTGGGGGCATGCAAGACGGTTCCGCGCCGCTGACGCTTTCGCTGCATCGTGCCATCGCCGGGATCCCCGCATCCGACTGGGATGCCTGCGCAGGCGGCGACAATCCGTTCGTCAGCCATGCCTTCCTCTCGGCGATCGAGGACAGCGGCTCCGCCAACGCGCGCACCGGCTGGCTGGCGCAGCATGCGGTGCTGCGCGACGCGGCGGACGCGGTCGTCGCGGTGGCGCCGATGTACGCGAAGTCGCACAGCTATGGCGAATACGTGTTCGATCACGGCTGGGCGCAAGCCTTCGAGCGCGCCGGCGGCCGCTACTATCCGAAGCTGCAGGTCGCGGTGCCGTTCAGCCCGGTGCCCGGCCCGCGCCTGCTGCTGCGGCCCGGCGCCGGCGTGTCGGCGGCGGCGCTGGCGAACGGACTGGCGCAGGCGTGCCGCCAGCTCGATCTTTCATCGGTACACGTGACGTTCTGCAGCGAAGCCGAGGCCGACGCGCTGGAGGATGCCGGCTGGCTGCGCCGCATCGGCATGCAGTTCCACTGGGAAAACGCCGGCTACGCCACGTTCGACGACTTCCTGGCCGACCTCGCCTCGCGCAAGCGCAAGACCATCCGGCGCGAGCGGCGCGACGCCAACAGCGCGGGGCTGGAGTTCCTGGCCTTGCGCGGTCCGGAGATCGGACGGCGCGACTGGGCCGCCTTCTACGACTTCTATCATTCGACGGTCGATCGCAAATGGGGCAGCGCCTACCTGACCAGGCAGTTCTTCCCGCTGCTCGGCGAGCGTCTGGGCGAGCGCGTGGTGCTGATGCTGGCGCGGCAGAACGGCCGGCCGGTCGCCGGTGCGCTGAACCTGATGGGCGCGGACACGCTGTACGGCCGCAACTGGGGCTGCCGCGGCGAGTTCCCTTTTCTCCACTTCGAGCTTTGCTACTATCGCGCCATCGACTTCGCCATCGCGCACGGGTTGCGCCGGGTGGAGGCGGGGGCGCAGGGCGAGCACAAGATCCAGCGCGGCTACCGCCCGGTGCCGACCTATTCGGCGCACTGGATCGCGAATCCGGGCCTGCGGCGCGCGATCGCGGCGTTCCTCGACGAGGAGCGCACGGCGCGGCAGGCGGAGATCGAAGTGCTCGCGCAGCTCACGCCGTTCCGCAAGGATGGTGACGCATAGCGGGCGTAGTTCTCTCCGGCGGAGGGACGCACGAGCGATGCCGTGGTTCGACGGCAAGGAGGCGCA
>JAJZVE010000308.1 GCA_021845835.1 Pseudomonadota bacterium
CTGCGCGACGCTGACCGGCGCTGCACGGGCGGCGCTCGGCCCCGACCTGCCGGCGATGTTCGCCACCGATGCGCGCTGGGCCGAACAGGTCGCCGCGGCGGCCGCGGCGGCGCATGACCCGCTCTGGCAACTGCCGCTGTGGGACGGCTACGACCCTTGGCTCGACAGCGGCGTCGCCGACCTGAACAACATTTCAACCAAACCGTTCGCGGGGGCAATCGTTGCTGCGCTGTTCCTGCGCCGCTTCGTCGCGCCGGGAACGCCGTGGCTGCACTTCGACCTGTATGCGTGGAACGACTCGACCCGTCCCGGCCGGCCAGAGGGGGGGGAGGCGCAGGTATTGCGGGCGCTCTGTTCCGCGCTGACAAGCAAACACGTCTTTATGAGAGGCGACCGGAACACGCCGGTAACGTGATCGGCATTTTCGAGGAACCAAGGTATTGTCTTAGAACTTCTATTGGCGCGGAGCGGGACCGATTCGGAGTCGGCTTTCTCGCGTGCTTCGCGAAGCAATTGGGGATATTTCCCCTCATTGGATAGAGAGGAAGTAACGATGGCAACACCTCCCTCGGCCGACCAGTTGGTCGGCATCCTGCGCGATACGATCGTGGCCCTCGTGCGACGTGATGGCCCTGATCTATCGGCCCGGCAACTCGGCGTCTTCCTGACCTGCTACCTGCAGGATGGGGCGCACACGGTGCGCGGCCTGGCGGCCGACCTGAACGTGTCGAAGCCCGCTATCACACGTGCGCTCGATCGTCTCGGCGAACTCGATCTGGCGCGGCGCAAGGTCGATCCGATGGATCGCCGCAGCGTGCTGGTGCAGCGCACGCTGAAAGGGACCGCCTTCCTGCGCGATCTGCGCAGCATCATGACGGAGGCCGTGAACACCTCGAAGAAGGCAGTGCCCGCGGAAGGCAGCGCATCCCGCAAGGCCGCCAGCGCCTGACGTGCCGGCGAGCTCGGGCGATGGTCACGGCACCGGGACGTCGGTGGTCCGGCAGAGGTCGATGCGGCGCTGTTCCAGTGCCTTGCGGTCCGCGAACACGGCGCGCAGGTCGAACAGACACGCGCCGGTCCGGGCCATCCGCACGACCGTGGCGGCTCCTGCGGGCAACCCTGCGGGTTCCAACCGATTGCTGCCCCAACTGCCGGTCCCTGTCGGTGTCACGTAGAGGGCACGCAGCGCGGCCGCACCGCGGTTGATCAGGCGAAACGACGGATCGTCCTCGGTCTTCTTCAGGGTGCGTTCGGGCCCGCCGACCGCGACCGCGTCGAGCGTGCAGGTGTTCAGCCCGCGCCGTTCCTCGTTCCGGCGGTCCTCGAACACGACCCGGATGTCGAACACGCATGTGCCGTCGGCCCGTCGCCGCACCTCGAACGTGTCACCCGGCGCGATCCGTTCGCCGTGCAGCCGGTTCCTGCCCCAGTTCGCGTCGCCGGACGGCGTGACATACAGCTCGCGGATCGGGCTCGATCCGCGGTTGACCAGATTGAAGGACGGATCGGGGCCGGTTTGTGCGCGCACCGGAGACGTGACCAGTAGCGCGCCGGCAAGCGCGAGCCGAGCGGAGGGCAGGCGGCGGGGCACGATGGCCTCCTTTCGCGACGTAGCGGACAAGCCGGTGCCAGGATAGGGTCTCGCGCCGCAGCGGTGAAGCGCGGCGGGAGGCAGCACGATGCCGGAGCGATCACATGCCGGGAGAAGGGCCGGTCCGGTCGCGGTTGCCGCCTGGGTGTTGTACGACTGGTCGTACGGCGCCTTCACGACCGTCGTTACCACCTTCGTGTTCGCAACGTATTTCACCCAGGCCGTTGCCCCGGACCCGGCGCGCGGCGCGGCGCTGTGGGCGGGGATGCAGACCGCTGCGGGGATAGCGATCGCGCTGCTGTCGGTGCCGCTGGGCGCCGTTGCCGACCGCGGCGGCCGGCGCCGCCTGATGCTCGGTGGCGCAACGGCGCTGATGACCGTCTGCACGCTGCTGCTGTGGACCGTGCATCCGCGTGTGGCCGACGTGCCGCGCGCCCTGGTGTTGACCGGAATCGGCACGGTCGCCTTCGAGGTGGCGACGGTGTTCTACAATGCCATGCTGCCGGATCTGGTCGAACCGCGCCGGCTTGGGCGGCTCTCCATGCTGGGGTGGGGTGCGGGCTATGCCGGCGGCCTGGTCTGCCTCGGCCTCTGCCTCCGCCTGTTGGTATTGCCCAGGCCGCCGCTGTTCGGGCTGGACGCGGCAGCGGCCGAGCCGGTGCGTGCGACGGCGCTGCTGGCCGGCGCGTGGCTGGTGGTTTTTGCCTGGCCGGCCGCGGTGTTCGGGCCGGAGGGAGGGCAAGCCGCCACGTGGCGGGCCGCGCTGCGGGCGGGCGTGGCCGAGGCGCGGTCGGTGCTGCGCTCCGCCTGGCAGGAGCCGGCGCTGCGGCGCTTCCTTCTCGCGCGTCTGCTGTTCATGGACGGGCTGACCACGCTGTTCGCCTTTGGCGGCATCTATGCGGCCGGGCAGTTCGGCCTGTCGCCGACCGAGGTGCTGGCGTTCGGCATCGGCCTCAACGTCGCGGCCGGGGTGGGTGCGCTCGGCTTCGCCTTCATCGAGGACCGGATCGGCGCCAAGGCGGCGGTGCTGGTTTCCCTCGTCTGTCTCGCCGGGCTGGGCACGGCGCTGCTGCTGGTCCACGGGCGGCCGGCGTTCTGGGTGCTGGGCCATGCGCTCGGCCTGTTCGTAGGCCCGGCGCAGGCGGCGAGCCGCTCCCTGCTCGCCCGCATGGCGCCTGCGGGAGCGCGCGCCGCCTATTTCGGCCTGTTCGCGCTGTCCGGCCGCATCACCGGCTTCGTCGGTCCGGCCGCCGTCGGCCTGGCGACGGCGGCGTTCGCCAGCCAGCGCGCCGGCATGGCGGCGATCGTGGTGCTGCTGGCGACGGGGGCGCTGGCGCTTGCCGGGGTGCCGTCACCAGCGGCCGATGCCGGCGCGGCGGGCGCGGACGACGACAATGCCGAGCCAGGCGCATTGCGGCACCAGCAACAGCAGCGGCAGCAGCGGCTTGAGGCTTGACGGCGCGGCCACGAACGCCAGGCACCAGATGCCGCCAAGGGCCGCAAAACCCCAGTGCAGCAGCGCCACCAGGCGCGCGTCCATGCCGGAGCGCTGCGCCACCTGATAGAGGTGGCCGCGATGCGCCTCGGTCAGGCGCTCTCCGGCCAGGGCGCGGCGCAGCAGGGTGAAGGCCACGTCGAACAGCACGCCCGACAGCAGGCACGGCACCAGCAGGAACGACATCTCGATCCGCTCGAACCGCGCCGCCGCGACCCCGAGCACGGCGAGCACGAAGCCGCAGAACTGGCTGCCGACATCGCCCATGAAGATGCGGGCACGAGGAAAGTTGAACGGCAGGAAGCCGGCGAGGCCCGCGGCGAGCAGCAGGGCCGCGAAATAGACGAACCAGGCGCCCTGCGCGGCGGCGAGCCAGGCCAGGAACAGGCATGCGACCAGGGCGGTGCCGGCGGCCAGCCCGTTCAGCCCGTCGATGAAGTTCATCGCGTTGGTGGCGAACAGGATCCAGGCCAGCGTCAGCGCGAAGCCGACCCAGCCGAGATCGACCGGCCCGACATAGGGCATGTTGAACACGCGCACATAGAGCCCGGTGCCCGCCGCGGCCAGCGCGGCCAGGGCCTGCGCGGCCAGCTTGACCGCGAACGGCCAGTCCTTCAGGTCGTCGATGAAGGCGACCACGGCGATCGCCAGCGCCGCCATGATGACACCGCGGAAATACGGGTCGGCGATGCGCGAGAAGTCGGCATAGCCGTAAAGCACGGTGATCCCGAGCATGAAGGCGACGACGATGCCGATGCCGCCGCCCTTGGGCGTCGGCCGTGCGTGCGAACTGCGTGCGTTCGGCACGTCCATGACCCGCGCCGAGATCATGGCGGCGACCACCATGGCCGAGACCAGCGCGAGCGCGCCAGCGAACGCGAGGTGGTGAAGGAAGGCGAGGAGCGTCATGCAGTTGTCCGGCTTCGACGCGGTCCACCGGACCGTGGGATCATCGCCGCATTAGCCGCGATCAGGGGGCGCGGGCAACAATGTCCGTCCCGTGCCCGACCGGCAGGAACTGCACGTCAACGACCACCGGCGTTCCGCACGCAATGACCGTCCAGTGCTCCAGCGTCACCGGACCTGTCAGGCGCGGATCGGGTCGGGCCGGCGCCGTCCTGCTCACGAACCGGGTATCGTCGAGATAGGCTTGGCGGCAGCCGGGAACGTGCGTCAGCGCTGCCGTGAAGGCGTGTTGCGAGGCGTCCCTCTGCAGGGTCGGGTCGGCAGTCGTATCGCCTGGTGCGAGCGGGCCGCTGACCAGCGCACCCGCAGTACGGACGTAGGTGAGGACGTTCAGCACGCGGGCGATGCCGCAGCCGTCGGCGCGCACGGCTTCGCCCCAGGCACCCGCGACCGGCTGTCCGCCCAGATCGAACTCGGGCCATCGCCAGACCCGCACGCCCGTGTCCGGCGTGAACGATGCGCTCTGACAACCGTGCCGGATCCAGGTCATGCTGTGCCGGGCCGCCGCAAGAACGGTGTCGCGATGCTGCTGCGACTGCAGAACATCCGCGAATCGCGGGGTCATCGCAGCTTGCTGCGTTTCCGCCTGCGCCGCGTGCGTAGTGAGCGCGAAGCAAAGCCCCAGAGCGCCCCATCGTACCATGTGCCATGCCCGCCGTTCGATGCGCTTGCGCAGCATCCTGCATGGCAGGCGTATATCGTCAACCCGCGTGCTTCCGCCCCACGGGTCGCGCCCAGCCGCCCGACCGGCTATAGCGGCGTCATGGCGATACGACGCTCCACGTTCCGGCTTGCGCTGAATGCGGTGCTCGACGGGCTGCTGGCGGCCGGATCGGTGGTGCTGGCGCGCTGGTTGGTGGCGCCGGCGCTCGATCCGGTGCGGCCGGCATGGGCGCTGCTCTGGGGCGCGGCGGCGCTGCTGCTGGCCGGGCTGCCGTTCCGGCTTTCGGTGCAGTACTGGCGGTTTTCCGGCCCCTCCGACCTGCTTGGCGTGGCGGCGGCGAGCCTGGCCGGGGCGGCGCTGTTCGCGCTCGGGCTGCATCTGGCTGCCGTGCCTCTGCCGGCGCCGACTCTGCCCATCGTGCAGGCGCTGGCGCTGATGGTGCTGCTGGCGGCGCCGCGCGTCTTCTACCGACTGCTGCAGGAAGGCATCGGCGGCGCGGCGGGCGCGCTGCCGGTGCTGCTGTTGGGTGCCGGGGAGGGCGCCGACCTGTTCCTGCGTGCCCTGGCGGGCGACCGGGAGGCGCCGTACCGCGCCGTCGGCCTGCTCTCGCTCGGTCGCTCGCAGACCGGGCGACGCATCCACAACTGCCCGATCCTTGGCAGCGTGGACGACGTGGTGCCGGTGCTCGCGCGCCTGCGTGCCGAACAGGCGCTCCCCGCTGCCCTCGTCGTCACCGAGCCGGACGTGCCGGGCGCGGTGCTGGCCCGGCTGATGGAGGCTGCGGAGCGCGAGGGCCTGCGCGTGGCGCGGGCACCGCGGCTGACCGCGCTGGACCCCGCCGGCCATCGTGCCGAGCGGCTGGAACTGCGCCCGGTCGCGATCGAGGATCTGCTCAACCGCCCGCAGGTGCCGCTGGACCGCGAGGGCATGGCGCGGCTGATCCACGGGCGGCGCGTGCTGGTCACCGGCGCCGGCGGCACCATCGGCAGCGAACTGGCCCGCCAGGTGGCGGCGCTGGGGCCGGAACTGCTCGGCCTGCTCGACAACGGCGAATTCGCGCTGTGGCAGATCGATCTCGAACTGTCCGAGACTCATCCCGCGGTGCCGCGCCGGGCCATCATCGCCGACATCCGCGACGAGGCGCGGCTGCGCGCTGTCATGGAGGAGCTGCGGCCCGAACTGGTGTTCCACGCGGCGGCGCTGAAGCACGTGCCGATGGTGGAGGCGAACCGGCTGGAGGGTCTGCTCACCAACGCCGCCGGCACGCGCATCGTCGCCGAGGCGGCGCGCGCGGTGGCGGCGCGGGCGATGGTGCTGATC
>JAJZVE010000309.1 GCA_021845835.1 Pseudomonadota bacterium
GCTGTCACCGGCGGGCGTGCAGGAGATTCTCGACTACGGTCTCCTCGGCTGGGCGATGAGCCGGTTTTCCGGCCTCTGGGTCGGGTTGAAATGCGTCAAGGACAACGTGGAATCGACCGCCTCGGTTGACGGCGCGGTCGGCCGGGTCGGCATCGTGCTGCCGTCCGATCCTGCGCTGCCGCCCGGGGGCCTGGCGATCCGGGCGCGCGACGGCATCCTGGAGCAGGAAGAGCGCCTGCACCGCTTCAAGATCGCAGCGGCGCTCGCCTTCATCCGGGCCAACGGCATCAATCGCGCCGTGCTGCCCGGCGGTGCCGCGCCCTGGCTGGGCATCGTCGCGTCCGGCAAAAGCTATCTCGACGTGCTGCAGGCGCTGGAAAGCCTTGGCATCGACGCGGCGCGGGCGGCCGGGCTGGGCATCGCGCTCTACAAGGTCGGCGCGCCCTGGCCGCTGGAGCCGGAGGGCGTCAGGGCGTTCGCGCGGGGACTCGACCTCGTTCTGGTGGTCGAGGAAAAGCGGCCACTGATCGAAAGCCAGTTGCGCGACATTCTGTTCGGCACGCCCGGCGCGCCCGCAGTGATCGGCAAGCGGGACGAAAGCGGCGCCGGCCTGTTCGCGTCGTTTGGTGTCCTGGAGCCGAACGACGTGGCGATCGCCATCGGCCGGCGGGTGCTCGCCCGGCATCAGGATGCCGTCATCGCCGCGGCGGTGGTGGCGCTCGAACAGGCCCAGGCGCGGCTGGCGGCGGCAGAGGACGTGGCGATCCGTACGCCGTATTTCTGTGCTGGCTGCCCGCACAGCACATCGACGCGCCTGCCGGACGGCGCGCGCGGCTACGCCGGCATCGGTTGCCACTACATGGCGCAATGGATGGAGCGCGGCACCGAAGGCTATACCCATATGGGCGGGGAAGGCGCCAACTGGGTCGGCGAGGCGCCGTTCTCCACACGCGGCCATGTGTTCCAGAATCTCGGCGACGGAACCTACAACCATTCAGGCTCGATGGCGATCCGCTTCGCCGTCGCAGCCAAGGTCAACATCACTTACAAGATCCTGTTCAACGACGCGGTCGCCATGACCGGCGGGCAGCGGCACGACGGCGGCCTGACGGTGGATGCCGTCGCCCGGCAGGTGCGGGCGGAAGGCGTGCAGCGCATCGCCCTGGTGACGGACGAACCGCGCAAGTACCCGGCCACGGTCCGATTTCCCCGCGGCGTGACCATCCATCATCGCGACGAACTCGACGCGGTGCAGCGCGGACTGGCCGGGACGCCGGGGGTGACGGTCATGATCTACGACCAGACCTGCGCCTCGGAAAAGCGCCGCCGGCGCAAGCGTAACGAGTACCCGGACCCCGACAGGCGCGTCATCATCAACGACCTCGTCTGCGAGGGCTGCGGCGACTGTTCGGTGCAGTCGAACTGCGTGGCCGTGCAGCCGGTCGAGACCGAATTCGGCCGCAAGCGCCGGGTCGATCAGTCGAGCTGCAACAAGGACTTCTCCTGCGTGAAGGGATTCTGCCCGGCTTTCGTGACGGTGCATGGCGCCAGGATGAAGCAGCGCGCGCCCGCGACGGCGCCGGCCGACCGCATGGCGACCGATCCGCTGCCGCATCCTGTCGTTCCGGCACTTGCGCGGAGCTACAACATCCTTGTGGTGGGGGTGGGAGGCACCGGCGTCGTAACCATCGCGGCGATCCTGGGCATGGCGGCCCATCTGGAGGGCAAGGGCCTCGGCATGATCGACATGGCCGGCCTCGCCCAGAAGGGCGGCGCCGTCCATAGCCACGTCCGGCTCGCCGGGTCGCAGGACGATATCCACGCGATCCGCATCGCGGCCGGGGCCGCCGACCTGGTGCTCGGCTGCGATCTCGTCGTTGCCGGCAGCAGGAAGGTGCTGGCCTCGATCACGCAGGGACGCAGCACCGTGGTGCTGAACACCACCGAGGTGATGCCGGGCGAGTTCACCCGCAATGCCGATTTCTCGCTGCCGACGGAGCGCATCAGGCGTGCCGTCGCTGCCCGGGCCGGCGCCGAAGCCGTCTCGTTCATTGACGCGACCGCAATCGCGACGGCGCTGCTCGGCAATGCGATCGCGGCCAACATGTTCATGCTCGGCTTCGCCTTTCAGATCGGACGCATCCCGCTCTCGGCGCAGGCGATCGAGAAGGCGATCGCGCTCAACGGCGAGGCGGTGCCTTTGAACCTCTCGGCGTTCAACTGGGGGCGCCGCGCCGCTGCCGAACCTGAGCTGATCGCCCGGCTGATGCGCGAGGCGAGCGCTCCGACCCCCTCGCGGGTACTCTCCGGGACGCTCGACCAGATGATCGCGCGCCGCGTGTCGTTCCTCGCCGCCTACCAGAACGCTGCCTATGGCGAGCGCTATCGTGCGTCGATCGAGCGGGTGCGGAGGGCGGAAGCTGGCGCCGTGCCCGACAGCACCGCCCTGACCGACGCGGCCGCCCGCAGCCTGTTCAGGCTGATGGCCTACAAGGACGAATACGAGGTCGCCCGGCTCTACAGCGATGGCCAGTTCGCGAGGCAGGTCGCTGCCACCTTCGAGGGCGAGCGGTTGCGTTACGAGTTTCACCTTGCGCCGCCGTTGCTGACGCGGCAGCGCGCCGGACGCGCCCCGCGCAAGATGCGCTTCGGGGCGTGGATGATGGCGGCCTTTCGGCTGCTGGCCAGGTTCAGGGGCCTGCGCGGCACGCCCTTCGACCCCTTCGGTTACAGTCATGAGCGCCGGACCGAGCGACGGCTGATCGGGGATTTCGAACGCCAGCTCAGCGCGATCGTCGTGGATTTGACGCCGTCCAATCACGCGGCGGCCATCGAACTCGCGACCCTGCCGCAGCGCATCCGCGGCTTCGGGCACGTCAGGATGGCCAGTCTGGCAGCGGTGGAAACGCAGCAGGCCGAAGTCATGGCCCGGTTCCATCGCTCCGGACCAGCACAGCCTCTGGCTGCTGCCTGACGCGCCCGCTGGCGCGCGCCGTTGACATCGCAGCCGGCCGCCAGCACGCTCGCGGTTCGCATCGGCCGGTGGCCGGCCGCGCGGCCTTGCCGATGCCGCCGCACCGTATGCCGGCCGGCGTCCCGCAGGAGAACGCGCCCATGCCCGATCCCTATCTGCTGACGCCGGGACCGCTCACGACATCGGCCACCGTCAGGCAGGCGATGCTGCACGACTGGGGCTCCCGCGACGCGGCGTTTGTCGCCATGAACCGGCGGGTGCGCGAACGGCTGGTCAGCCTGGCCGGCGGCGAGGGGACGCATGTGTGCGTGCCGGTGCAGGGTTCGGGCACGTTTGCGGTAGAGGCGGCGATCGGCACGCTGGTGCCGCGCGCGGGCAAGCTGCTGGTGCTGGTCAACGGCGCCTATGGCCGCCGCATGGTGCAGATCGCCCGCGTCATCGGCCGCGCCTGCGCCAGCATCGAAACCGCGGAGGACACGCCGGTATCGCCGGACGGGCTGGACCGGGCGCTCGCCGCCGACGGCGCGATCAGCCACGTCGCCGTGGTCCACTGCGAGACCACGTCGGGCATCCTCAATCCGGTGGAGGCGGTCGCCTCGGTCTGCGCCCGCCACGGCAGGCGGCTGCTGATCGACGCCATGAGCGCCTTCGGTGCCCTGCCGCTCGACGCGCGCGAAACGGCGTTCGACGCCGTCATGGCGAGTGCCAACAAGTGCCTGGAAGGCGTGCCGGGCATGGGCTTCGTCATCATGCGCCGCTCCAGCCTGGCGGCGGCGGAAGGCAATGCGCACTCGCTCAGCCTCGACCTGTTCGCGCAGTGGCGGGGCTTCGAGCAGAACGAGCAGTGGCGCTTCACGCCGCCGACCCATGTCGTCGCCGCGTTCGACCAGGCGCTCGACGAGCACGCGGCCGAAGGCGGCGTGGCCGGGCGCGGCGCGCGCTATCGGCGCAACATGCAAATCCTGCTCGACGGCATGTCGAAGTTCGGCTTCGTGTCGCTGCTGCCCGCCGCGCTGCAGGCGCCGATCATCGCCACGTTCCGCATGCCGGCCGATCGGAATTTCACCTTCGACGTGTTCTATGACGGGCTGCGCCGGCGCGGCTACGTCATCTACCCGGGCAAGCTGACGGTCGCCGAGAGCTTCCGGGTCGGCTGCATCGGCCGGCTGGGCGAGACCGAGATCCGGGGCGCCCTGGCCGCCGTCGGCGAGGTGCTGGCCGAAATGGGGGTGCGTTCGGGCGCACCGCACCAGCCGGAAGGGATGGTGGCATGACCTATCGCTATGCACGCCGCTACTGCGGAACCCTCAAGGCGGCGGTCCTGGACTGGGCCGGGACCATCGTCGATTACGGATGCCACGCGCCGGTCGCGAGCTTCATCGCCGCGTTCGAAGGGGCCGGCATTGCGATCTCGATCGCCGAGGCCCGCGCGCCGATGGGGATGCCGAAGTGGCAGCACATGCGCGCGATCGCCGACCAGCCGCGCGTCGCCGCGGCCTGGCTGGAGCGACACGGCCGCCCCTGCGCGAACGCCGATATCGACGCACTCTATGAGCGCTTCCTGCCGCTGCAGACCGCGACGGTGGCCCAGCATGCGGACCTCATTCCCGGCGCGCGCGAGGCGATCGCCGGCATGCGGTCGCGCGGCATGAAGATCGGCACCACCACCGGCTATCCGCGCGTCGTCATGGAGGTCGTTGTCGCGCGCGCGCAGGCCCAGGGCTTCGCGGCCGATTGCGTGATCGCGGCGGACGACACCAGGATCGGTCGCCCCAGCCCGTTCCCGGCGCTGCGGGCGCTCGCCGACCTTGGCGTCTATCCGGTCGAGGCGGTGGTGAAGATCGGCGACACCGTGGTCGATATCGAGGAGGGGCTGAACGGCGGCATGTGGAGCGTCGGCCTGGCGATCTCCGGCAACGAGGTCGGCATCGGGCTGGCGCAGTGGCAGGCGCTGCCGGCATCGCAGCAGGCAGACCTGCGCGCGGCGGCAACGGCGCGGCTGGCGTCGGCCGGCGCGCACTACGTCATCGACACGATCGCGGCGATCGGGCCGGTGCTCGACGACATCGACCGCCGCCTCGGGTGCGGCGAGAGGCCGTGAGCGCGGGCCTCGATCTCTCCGAAGGCGATGCGAACCTTACCGCGGCGCGCGCGGCGTGGCGGTCCAGCGTCGGCACGGCGACGCGGCGGCTGATCGAGCGCGACGAGCGGGCGTTCCTGAAGCAGTCGCTCTCGACGCCGTGCCTGTCGGCCGTGCGCCGTGCCGAGGGCATCTGGATCGAGGACGCCGACGGACGGCGGCTGATGGACTTCCACGGCAACGGCGTCCACCACCTTGGCCACGGGCATCCGCGCGTGAAGGCGGCGATCGCGCGGCAGATGGAGAATCTGCCGTTCGCGCCGCGCCGCTTCACCTGCGAGCCGGCGGTGGCGCTGGCCGAGCGGCTGCTGGCGGTGGCGCCGCCGGGGCTGACGCGGGTGCTGTTCGCGCCGGGCGGGTCGGAGGCGATCGAGATCGCGCTCAAGCTCGTGCGGGCGGCGACCGGGCGGCACAAGACCCTGTCGTTCTGGGACGCATTCCACGGTGCCGGCTTCGGTGCGGCGAGCGTGGGCGGGGAAGCGCTGTTCCGCGACAGCCGGCTCGGTCCGCTGCTGCCCGGCGCGGAGCATGTCGCCCCGTTTGCCTGCTTTCGCTGTCCCTATGGTTTTCCCGCACCCAGCGGGGCGCCGGACCTCGCTTCCTGTCGGATGGCGTGTGCCCGCGCCGCGCACTTCGCCCTCGGGCGGGAGCGGGATATCGGCGCGCTGGTGGCCGAGCCGGTGCGCGCCGTGCCGTACTTGCCGCCGCCCGGCTTCTGGATGGAGATGCGCGCCGCCTGCGACCGCGCCGGGAGCCGCCTGATCTTCGACGAGATTCCGACCGGACTCGGCAGGACCGGCCGGATGTTCGCCTGCGAGCATGCCGGGGTCGCGCCCGACGTGCTGGTGCTCGGCAAGGCGCTTGGCGGCGGCATGCTGCCCCTGGCCGCGGTGCTGGCGCGCGGCGATCTGGATGTG
>JAJZVE010000310.1 GCA_021845835.1 Pseudomonadota bacterium
GGACGGCACGCCGTTCATCAGCACCGGCGTCGCCACCGTCACCACCGCCGAGGAAGCCGTCGCCGCGCACCAGCGTGTCGCCGAATCGCTGTGGCGCGACGCCCTGAAAGGCGCCGCCGGTGCGGCGCGGCTGCGCCAGTTGCTGGCCGAGCACGCGACGGGCTGATTAGTCGGGCTGGCGAAAAAAGGGCGATCGACCGGCCCGCTCGTTCATTCGCGCCGATAGCGGCTGGCGTGCGGCGGGGGTGCGGCCGAACGTGAACAATTCCGCGTGTTGCAAAGGAATTCGATGACGCGCCGGAGGCGAATTGGTGGATGCGTTATCATCGCGGTCTAATCGCGAAGTGATGAACCAATTATTCTGTTCGCTGTTGATCTGCATCAAGTGGACGGCCGCGCATCCCGCTCAGTGTCCAATATAGATCGCTACTGCAGGTGTTCTGCGAAGCACCCTCTTCCCCGGCAACGCGCATCTGCAGACACGGTTTTTCGACACGCAGAAAGGGCTTGACGATGTACAGAAAATTCCTCCTCGGTCTCGCAATCCTGGCGCTTGCCGCCGCGGCGCCGCTGCTCAGCGCCTGCAATACCACCGCCGGCGCAGGAAAGGACATCTCCGCCGCCGGTCAGGCCATCGACAAGTCTGCCACGGAGCACACGCCCTGATCGCCTGCCGTTTGATTTACACCCAGATCTCGCAACCGATGGGACAATAGTTCCCGCCATAATGTGCCGATAGCAACAACCAATATCTGCCATAAGTGCCATTCTCATCATCATCGTGCTGCTGCTACTGTTTGGCGGCGGCGGTGGTTACTACGGCTACAATCGCTATGGAGGGCGCGGGGTCGGCGGCGTCCTCAACCTCGTCGTCCTGGTCCTGATCGTCCTCTGGCTCCTTGGCGCACTCAGCGGCCTCCATTTCAATCGCCCAATGATGCCATAAGGTTGATGCATAAGGGTCATGGGCGTTCATCGCGCCCATGCTCACAGGCTTCGACGCGACGGTGTCGGCCGTCGCGTCGTTCACTGGAGGCTTTCGTGGCTCGTGCGGCAATGAGTGTATTGACGATCAGCGGGGCGGTTCTGGTTCTTGTCGGGCTGCTCGGGTTCGCGATCCCCATGTTCAAGACCCACCAGACCAAGGACGTGGCCAAGGTCGGAGACCTGAAGCTTCAGACGACGGAAGAGACTTCGTACATCATCCCTGCGTTCCTTAGCGGAGGCGCTTTGGTTCCCGGGATCATATTGATCGGAGCAGGGTTCTATCGGAAGCGTTAAAGCGGCAGCCGATCGGGTTCGAGCCGGCGCGTAACTCCGGCCGTTGCTGCTGGCGGCGTGGTCGTTGCTGACCGTGAGCACCATGAGCTGCTCCAGCGTCATGCCGTCCTCGGCATGGACGTCGAGGAACCTGGCGCCGGACGTGGGCGCCGGCGTGGCATCGGAAATGGGCATCCCCGAACAGAACGAGGCGCCGTGCGAAGCCGTAGCGGCGCCGAATAATAATGCAAACCTGTTGCAAGAATCCGGCGGCGCCGCCGCGCCCGCCGGAACGGCCCCGCCGCCTTCGCAATCATCTCAGCGCGGCGTCAGCACCATCACCATCTGGCGGTTTTCCATGCGTGGCATCTGCTCGATCTTCACCGCCGCGTCCATGTCGCTGCGGATGCGCTCCAGCACCTTCACGCCGATGTCCTGGTGCGCCATCTCGCGCCCGCGGAAGCGCAGCGTCACCTTGACCTTGTCGCCTTCCTCGATGAACGACTTCATGGCGCGCAGCTTCACCTGATAGTCATTCTCGTCGATGTTCGGTCGGACCTTGACCTCTTTGATCTCGATGACCTTTTGTTTCTTCTTGGCTTCGTTTTTCTTCTTCTGCTGCTCGTACTTGAACTTGCCGAAGTCTAGAATTTTCACGACAGGCGGTTCGGCGTTCGGGCTGATCTCCAGCAGGTCCAGCCCCACGGAGAAGGCGCGGTGCAGCGCCTCGCGTGCGGTCATCACGCCCTGCATCTCGCCGTCCTGGTCGATCAGCCGCACCTGCGGGGAGCGGATATCCTCGTTCACGCGGGGCCCGTCGCGGGTCGGCGGAGCGGGCAAGGGTCCTCTGGCTATGGGTATCTCCTATGGCTGTTACAGTTCCGGCCCGCGGCGGCACGGCGGGCACCGTGCGCACGCAGGCATGCAAGGCGAGCTTGGCGCAACCGGGCGCGCCGGATCAAGGGCTTAGGCGGCGATGGCCGGTTTCTCCCGTAGATCGGGTGGCGTCGCCTCGGCTGCAAGACGGGAGACGGCCTCGGCGAGCGGCAACACCTCCTGCACTTCACCGCCCAGACGGCGCAGCGCGACCGTGCGCGCCGCCGCCTCCTGGCGGCCGACCACCAGGATCAGCGGCACGTGCGCCAGGCTGTGCTCGCGGATCTTGGCGTTGATCTTTTCGCGGCCAGCGTCGACCGCGACCGTCAGGCCGGCGGCGCGCAGCCGCGCCGCCACCTCCTCCGCATAGGCGTCGGCATCCGACACGATGGTCGCCACCACCGCCTGCACCGGCGCGAGCCAGAGCGGGAAGCGGCCGGCGTATTGCTCGATCAGGATGCCGAGGAAGCGTTCGAAGCTGCCCAGGATGGCGCGGTGCAGCATCACCGGCCGATGGCGCGCGCCATCCTCGGCCACGTAATCGGCATCGAGTCGCTCGGGGAGAACAAAGTCCACCTGCAGCGTGCCGCATTGCCAGTCGCGCCCGATCGCGTCGCGCAGCACGAATTCCAGCTTCGGGCCGTAGAACGCACCCTCGCCCGGATTGAGTTCGTAGGCGACGCCGGCGGTGGCGCAGGCCTCGCGCAGCGCCGCCTCGGCGCGGTCCCAGGTTGCGTCGGAGCCGGCGCGCACGGCGGGCCGGTCGGAGAACTTGACGCGGAACGTCTCGAAGCCGAAGTCGCGGTAGATCGAGGACAGCAGGTCCACGAACCGCACCGTCTCGGGCGCGATCTGCGCCTCGGTGCAGAAGATGTGCGCGTCGTCCTGCGTGAACGCGCGCACGCGCATGATGCCGTGCAGCGCGCCCGACGGCTCGTAGCGGTGGCAGGCGCCGAACTCCGCCATGCGCAGCGGGAGTTCACGATAGCTGCGCACGCCCTGGCGGAAGATCTGCACGTGGCACGGGCAGCTCATCGGCTTCAGCGCCAGCACCCGGTCCTCGTCCTCGACGCGGGCGATGAACATGTGCTCGCGGAATTTTTCCCAATGCCCGGAAGCTTCCCAGAGCGACCGATCCACCAGTTGCGGCGTGCGCACCTCATCATAGCCGGCGGCATCGAGGCGGCGGCGCATATAGGCTTCCGCGGTGCGATACAGGCACCACCCTTTCGGGTGCCAGAACACGCTGCCGGGCGCTTCCTCCTGCAGATGGAACAGGCCCATCTCGCGCCCGATGCGGCGATGGTCGCGCCGCTCCGCCTCCTCCAGCATGTGAAGATAGGCGTCCAGCTCCTTCTGGTCGCGCCAGGCGGTGCCGTAGATGCGCGACAGCATCGGGTTGCGGTGGTCGCCGCGCCAGTAGGCGCCGGCCACCTTCATCAGCCTGAACGCGGTGCCGACATCGCCGGTCGCGCGCATATGCGGGCCGCGGCACAGGTCAATCCATTCGCCCTGGGTGTAGAGCGTGATGGTCTCGTGTTCCGGCAGGTCGCGGATCAGCTCGGCCTTGAAGCGTTCGCCGCGGCCCTCGAAGAAGGCGATGGCGGCGTCGCGGTCCCACGCCTGCCGCGCGAACGGGGCGTTGCGCGCCACGATCTCGCGCATCTTCGCCTCGATGGCCGGGAAATCCTCCGTCGTGAACGGCTGGTCGCGGTGGAAGTCGTAGTAGAAGCCGTTCTCGATCGCCGGGCCGATCGTCACCTGCGTGCCGGGATAGAGCGCCTGCACGGCTTCCGCCAGCACATGCGCCGCATCGTGGCGGATCAGAATGAGCGCGTCCGGGTCGCGCCTGGTGACAAACACGACGCCGGCGTCGCGGTCGATCTCGGTTGCAAGATCAACGAGTTTGCCGTCGAGCTTCATGGCGAGGGCCGCGCGGGCGAGGCCGGGGCCGATCGCGTCCGCCACCGTGGTGCCCGTGACCGGCCCGTCGAAGCGGCGCACGGAGCCGTCGGGCAGGGTGATGGCGGGCATTGCGGTCCTCGTGTGGTGGGGCGGGTGGCAAACGGGCGCTGTCTATGGCGTCAGGGCAGCGACGCCGCAACCCTCGCGACCGGCAGGTCGGCCAGATCGGGCGCGCGCAGCACGGTCGGCCAGGCGCCGCCGGGACCGCGCGGGGCGGTCAGCGCCGGGTCGCTCTCGGCCGAGAACAGCACCACGGACGGACAGCCGACGGCCGCGATCAGGTGCATCGGTCCGGTATCGTTGCCGACCGCAAGCGCGGCGCCGCGCGCCAGCGTCGCGATGTCGGCGAGGCTGGTGCGGCCGGTGAGGTCGCGGGCAGCGGGGATCGCGGCGGCGAGCGGTGATTCGGCCTGCGTCCCAAGCACGACCGGCGTGACGCCGCGCCGCACGAGGGTATCGGCCAGTTCTGCGAAGCGCACGGCCGGCCACCGCTTCGCCGGCCGGTGCGGCGCGGCGCCGGGGACCAGCAGCGCATAAGGCCTGGGCAGATCGAACGCGGCACCGTCCAGCCAGGACAGGTCCGGCGCCGGGAACGTGGTGATGCCGGCCATCTCAAGCTGTTCGCGCTGGCGTTCCAGCGTGTGCATGAAGTCGCGCCGCGGGTTGGCGTGCGGCAGCACGCAGCCGCGCGCGATGCCGGACCACGGCGGACGACCGGCAAGACGGAAGTAGCGGGACGAACGCGCAGACGTCTGAAGATCGTACACGAGGTCGTAGCCGCGCAATTGCCGCATCAGCCGCGCCAGTCCGGGCAGGTTCCACCACGCCGGCCGGTCGTCCACGTCCACGCGGTCGAACCACGGTGCGCGCCGCGCGAGGTCGGCGAACGGCGCCGTGGTCAGCAGCGCGATCCCGTCGCCCGCGTGATGCGCGCGGATAGCGGCGAAGGCGGCGAAGGAGAGCACAAGATCGCCGAGCGCGCCGAGGCGGATCACGAGGACGCGGCGCAACCCAGCACCTCCCGATACACCCCCAACGTCGCCGCCTGCATCGCCGCGACGGTGTAGTTGGCGCGCACGGCGTCGCGCGCCCGCGCGCCCAGCGCTGCCCGCGCCTCGGCCGGCATCGCCAGCACGCGGTCCAGCGCGGCCCCCAGCGCCGCCGCATCCCCCGGCGGCACCAGCAGGCCGGTCGCGCCGTGCTCGATCGTCTCGGCGGCGCCGCCGTGGGCGGCGGCGATCACCGGGCGGGCCATCGCCTGCGCCTCGATCACCACGCGGCCGAACGCCTCCGGCTCGACCGACGCGCTCACCACCACGTCGGCGAGCAACAGTGCCGCCGGCATGTCGTCGCAATGGCCGACCAGGCGCAGATCGACGCCGCACCGCGTCGCCTCGGCCACCAGTTCCCGCGCATAGGACGAGTGCTGCCGCGCGTCGCCCACCAGCACGCCGACCGCGTCGCGCCCCGCCAGCGCGCGCACGAACACCGCCTGCCCCTTCCAGCGCGCGAGCCGGCCGGGCAGCATGGCGACGCGGCGGCCGGGCGGCAGGCCCCACGATTCGACGAGACGGCGCAGCCGCTCAGGCGCCACCGTCGCGGGGTCGAACACGGCCGGATCGACGCCGCGCGGGATCACGCGGATTCGTTCAGGATCAACACTATGACGCCTGACAATGAGGTCAGCAATGAAGCGGCTGATGGCGATCACCCGCGCGCCGCGCGCCATCACGGCGTTGTATCCGCGCTTGCCGGGAAAGCCCTCGCCATAGGCGCCGTGATACGTCGTGACGAACGGCACCCCGCAGCGCCGCGCCGCCTGCCACGCCGACCACGCCGGCGCGCGCGAGCGGGCATGCACGAGGCACACGCGCTCGGCGCGGATCACCGCGGCCAAATGCGCGGCGTTGCGCC
>JAJZVE010000311.1 GCA_021845835.1 Pseudomonadota bacterium
CGGATCCGGCACGGCGCGAACCGCGGAGCCGATCCCGGTGATACTCTACAAAAACCCATCCTGCACCTGCTGCGAAGCCTACGCGCAGTATCTGGATGAGAACGGCTTCCAGGTGGACGTGAGGCCGACTAACGACCTCGCGGAAATCAGCCGCAAGGCTGGCATTCCCGAAAATCTGGAAGGTTGCCATACCAGCTTCATCGGCGGCTACGTGGTGGACGGCCATGTGCCGGTGAACACGATCCGCAAGCTGCTTGATGAGAAGCCGGCCATTGCCGGGATCACCCTGCCCGGCATGCCGCCCGGCGTGCCCGGCATGGGAGGCGAGAAAACCGGACCACTGACCATCTATGCGGTCAGCAATGATGGCACGCCGCCGCGCGTCTTCGCGGTGGATTAGGAGTATCCTGAACATGCGGACAACCACATCATCTCTTCCGGCCAGTACACGGCGGTCGCTGCCGATCGTCTGGGTTGGCCGGCACCGCCGCTTGGTGATCGGCGCGTTCGCGGTCGGCGTGATCGCTGCCGCGTTGGTCTGGCAGTGGAGTTGGCTGGTCGTACTCGGCGTTGCTCCGCTGCTTTTGAGCCTGGCGCCGTGCGCCGCGATGTGCGCCCTTGGCCTGTGCATGCACAGGAAGGTTGGCCGCTCACGCGGCCCGGCAAACGCGGCAATAATCCCCGCGCGAAGCGATCTCGGGCAAATCGAGGGTCCAGCCAACTCTCCAGGAAAAATGGCGACGTAAACGGATGGTTGACCCAGATCAAGGACTCTATCGGCTGAACGAACAAGCGTACTCCGCCGGAGCGAACGCTCCGGATCACCAATCCCAACCGACAAGAGAAAGGATATGTTCCATGTCACAGTACAACAGCCGCGTGATCGCCGTTGTCGCGGCGATCGCTATCAGCCTCGGCACCAGCCTGCCGGCGTTCAGCCAGGACAGCCAGACGCCAGCGCCCCAAACACCCGCGTCTCAGAGCGCGCCGCCCCAGAGCGCACCATCGATGTCCGGCATGCCGCAAGGGGGGATGATGGGGCATGGCGGCCAGGGAGGGATGATGGGCATGCCGGGCGGCATGATGGGTTCCGGCAACCAGGGCGGCAACATGGGCGGCATGGGCAACATGATGGGCATGATGGGCATGATGGGCATGATGTCCATGATGTCGGAGATGAACGCGATGATGTCGCAGATGAACGAGATGATGATGAACCAGATGAGGTTGCAGAACTATGGAATGATGCAGGGTGGCATGCAGCATCATCACGACGCCGCTCCGAAGTCAGGCGAGACGCCGGAAAAGAATTGACGCAAGACCCGGCCATGTCGGTGCCGCTGGCGGTGGCGCGATGAAGGGCGGCGGGCGCATCGTGGCGGGACGATCGCGGCTGCTCGCGGTGGGCAGCCGTTATCTCGTCGCAGTTGCGGCGGGAAATCTCCTCTGGGAATTCCTGCAACTGCCGCTCTTCACGCTCTGGCGGACCGCAAGTCCGGCGGAAATCGTCTTCGCAGTGCTCCATTGCTGGATCGGTGACGTGCTGATCGCATTCTTCGCGCTGGCCGTTGGCGTTCTGCTCGCGGGCGGCGGCTGGCCACGGCGCGCCTATTGGCGAACGGCGGCGATCGCCATCACACTCGGCTTCGCCTACACCGTGTTCAGTGAATGGCTCAATGTAACGGTGCGTGGGAGCTGGGCCTACGCGGCCGCCATGCCGCGCGTGCCGCCGCTCGGCACCGGATTGTCGCCGCTGTTGCAGTGGATCATCGTTCCCATTGCCGCGTTCGTTTGGGCGCGGGAAAAAATTTCCGATTCGATATCCCACCTGGAGGCATCGAAGTGAGCTTCTATCAACGCCATGTGCTGCCACACTTGCTCGATTTCGCGATGCGACAGAAACAGATGCTGCCGTTCCGCCGGCGGGTGATCGGCGCGGCCGAGGGGACAGTTCTGGAAATCGGCATCGGCTCGGGGCTCAATCTGCCGCTCTATGGCGCGTCTGTCCGTGCGGTGATCGGGCTGGAACCATCGCCCGAGCTGCTGCGCATGGCGCGTACGCGCGCCGCGCGTGCGTCGGTTCCCGTCGAACTGCTCGAAGCCTCTGCCGAGGCGGTGCCGTTGGAGGGCGCCGGCATCGACACCGTGGTCACGACCTGGACGCTCTGCACCATTCCCGATGCGCCGCGCGCGCTGGCGGAGATGCGCCGCGTCCTGAAGCCCTCTGGCAACCTGCTGTTTGTCGAGCATGGCCGCGCGCCGGAGCCGGGTGTGGCGCGATGGCAGGATCGGCTCGACCCGTTCTGGGGGTGCGTGGCCGGTGGCTGCCACCTCAACCGCAAGATCGACGCCCTGATCGCGGGCAGCGGTTTTCGTATCGAGGCGCTGGAGAATGTGCGTCTGCCGGGGCCGCGCACCCATACCTTTCTCTACGAAGGCCGGGCGGGCAAGGGATGACGTGATGAGCCGGAACGCCCTCATCAAAACGCTTCGCCTCGCCCGCTGGGTCGCGGTTAGCCTGATCGGCGCATTCCTGGTCGGGGTGGTGATCCTGGAATTGGGTTCCCGAAGCGAATTGACCACCGAAGATAGCGCTCGGTCAGGAATTTCGATTCCACCCGATGTCTCGATCGGCGGCCCGTTCCACCTCACCGACGACAAAGGGCATCCTATCACCGATGCCGATTATCGCGGGCGCTGGGTGCTGATCTATTTCGGCTACACCAACTGCCTGGACGCGTGCCCGTTGGCATTGCAAAAGATGGCGATTGCTCTCAAGGATCTCGGACCGCTTGCCAATCAGCTCGCGGCCCTTTTCATTACGGTCGATCCCGCGCGAGACACACCAGGACGGCTCGCCAGCTACCTCGAAAACTTTGATCCGCGGATCGTCGGATTGACGGGAAACGATCAACAGATCGCCGCTGCCGCGAAGGCATACCACGTGTACTATTCATCCTCCGAGCCCGATAGGTCAGGGGCCTATCTCGTCAGCCACTCATCGTTTTTTTATCTGATGGATCCGAGCGGCAGGTTCAATGCGCTGCTTCCTCTGGAGATAAAGGCCGACGAACTCCGCATCGTCCTGCGCGGCAAACTCGGGAAGAAGTCCTGATTGGGCATGGACGCGACAGGTTCGGGCGGAATGGTCGGCGATTGATTGTGGCGATTGATAGTACAGAGCAACCTGGAAAGGATTTCCAACCATGCCTCGATGCCAGCGTTTGTTATTCGCGGCCAGCTTCGCCCTTTCCTGGCCCTGTGTCGCCTTCGCGCACGCCGTTCCGCAGACCGAGGAACCACCGGCCGGGGCGGCCGTGGCGGTGGCCCCGGCCGGTGTCACGATCACGTTCTCGGAGTCCGTCGATCCACGCTTCAGCGGCATCGTGGTCGAGAACGCCGCGGCGCAGCGCGTGGATGACGGCCGCGACACGCTGGATCCCGACAACAAGAAGCGCCTGCGCGTCGGACTGAAGCAACCGGTCACGCCAGGTTCCTACACGGTGATCTGGCATGCCCTTTCCACGGACGGGCATCGCACAGAGGGGCGCTACCGCTTCAGCGTAACGCCCTGAGATGTCGGCGACACTGATTGCGCGCGGCCTCGCCCGGGGCTTGCACGTCGCCGCCTCGTTTGCGGTCTTCGGTTCGTTGCTGTGCCACGCATGGTTTGCCCCGGCAGCCCTGCCACACGTTGCCCCGGAAACCGCCCGCCGTGTCGGACGGCTGGTTACCGCCTGCATTCGCCTGAGCCTCGTGGCAGCGGCTGTGACAGGCGCGGTCTGGCTGCTGCTGGAGGCAGTCTACATTACAGGCGGCGGTCGTCTCACCGACGGGCTCGCTGTTTTGGCGCCTATCCTCCACGAGACCAATTTCGGACATCTGCTGCTCACTCGTATGGCGCTTCTCCTCGTCGCGGTCATGCTCTTCGATGATGGAAGCCGGCGGCGCGGAACCGCCACGGCGGCCATCATCGCCGGCGTGGCCGTGGTGCTCGAAGCCGGACTGGGACACGGGCCGGCGATGGGAGGCGGCGAAGGGGTGATAATGTCCGTCTCGCTTGTTCTCCATCTGCTTGCCTCGGGTGCTTGGCTTGGAACTCTGATACCCCTGCTGATCCTGATCGATGCCTTGCCACCCGCCGATGCGCGGGATCTGGCATCGCGATTCTCGACTCTTGGCACTATCTGCGTGCTGGTCCTGGCGACCACGGCGGCCATCCAGGGATGGGATCTCGTTGGCGGAATCGCGGCGCTGTTTGGGACGCCCTATGGTCGCGTCGCCTTCGCCAAGCTCCTGCTGTTCATCACGCTGCTGGCGTTCGCGGCGGCCAATCGCTTCAGGTTCACGCCGACGCTAATAGGGTCCGGCGCGCGTCGCGCGGCGACGGGACTGCGCTGGAGCATCCTGGCGGAGACGTTGATAGGTCTGTTCGTGGTTGTACTGGCGGGTATCCTGGCCAATCTGCCGCCAAATATGATCATGAGGACCGGGCCTTGAACGCAACGCGGGTGGGAACTTATGCACGCCGCCCGTCCTCCTGCCGGTTTGTTCCCAACCCTCCCGAAATCAGCGTTCGCATGAAGCTATCCGAGATGCCCGCGGACTCTCCGCCCAGGCTCCTTGCGAACCTGCTTGGTCACTGTCTCAGGTACTTGATGAGCGCGGCGATGCCAAGCACCAGCAGCACCAACACCAGAAGGCCGAGTAGCGCCATCGACCACCCCATCATTCCGGTGCCAACCGTGCCTGAATGCATCATCCTTACACCTCAAAGTAGCCACCATTTGCGCTCTGTATCGCTTTCCAGCATGGCCGCGTCAACGTCGCGACTGATTTTGTCCTCGAGCTTACCAGCCAAATCGGGCATCAGGCACGATCTTCTCGTGTGTGGGCAGTTCGGGGTCGGGCCGGGCGGCTGTCAGATCTTCGGTTGACCGCTTCAGGGCTCGATGTGGGCGGCCGCAGAGAATTTCTCCGCCCGCAGCACGAGAAACGCGGCGCCGATTCCGGTGATCCTGCCAAGCCAGGGATCGAGCGGCGCCATTGCGCGGGCGAGCATGGTCACGGGTGGGTAGAACACCGCGCCGCGCACTGCCTGCACCTCAAGCCCCGATCGCGCCGCCAGCCGCCGCAGTTCCGTGGCGTCCGAGAAGCGTGCCGCACGCCAGAGCCGATTTCCCAGCCAGCCGCGGACGCGCCGGCGAAACGCCCACAGGCTCCAGCGCCCGAGCTCACCGATCACCACCGCCCCGCCCGGCCGCAGCACGCGCGCGATCTCGCGAAAGGCAGCCTCGGCGTCCGGCACGAAACACAGCACGGTCACGGCGACCACGAGGTCGAACCGCCCGGCCATGAAAGGCAGCGCCTCTGCACGGCCGGTCGCGAACTGCACGCTCACTCCAGCCGCGGCGGCGCGGGAGGCAGCCGCTCGCAGCATAGCCGGATCGGCATCGACGCCGACCACCTGCGCGCCGGCCGCCGCCAGACGCATGGCCAGCTTGCCGTCGCCGCAGCCGAAATCGAGCACGGCGCGGCCGGCTACGTCGCCGAGCAGGTCGCGCAGCAGCACGTCCTCCAGCCGGTCGGTGATCCGGCCGAGCGTCGAAGCCCGCCAGCCGGCATAGGCCCGGGCCATGCCGGCGACGCCGCTCATCGCCGCGGCATCATCAGCGCCACCACAAGGCCGGAAACGAAGGTCAGCCCGCCGATCGCGGCGATCGCGGCGGCAAGGCCGAAGGCGTCGCCGATCGCCCCGGCTAGCAACGCGCCCACGGCGTAGCCCATGTCGCGCCAGAAGCGGTACACACTCAGCGAACGTGCCCGCGAACTCGGGTGGGCCACATCGGAAATCGCGGCGATCAGGGTCGGATAGACCATCGCCGTGCCGAGCCCTAGCAGCAGGCTGGCCAACAGCCACCAACCGAACCCGTCCAGCGCCGCGATCATGAACAGGCCGAGTGCCTGCACCCACATCCCCCAGGCGATCAGGCCCTTCCGGCCGAGCCGGTCGG
>JAJZVE010000312.1 GCA_021845835.1 Pseudomonadota bacterium
GCAGCGCCATGCCGGACTCCGCCGCCAGATCGGCGAGCAGATCGAGCACCTGCGCCTGCACGGTGACATCGAGCGCGGTGGTCGGCTCGTCGGCGATCAGCAGATCGGGACCGCAGGCGAGCGCGAGCGCGATCACCACGCGCTGCCGCTGCCCGCCGGAAAGCTGGTGCGGATAGAGGCCGGGCGAGATGCGCGCCGCTGACAGGCCGACGCGCGCCAGCAGCTCGCGCGCCCCCGCCGCCGCCTGCGCGCGCGAAAGCTTCAGGTGCAGCCGCAACGGTTCGGCGACCTGCGCACCGATGCTCTGCAGCGGATTGAGCGCCGTCATCGGCTCCTGGAACACCATGCCGATGCGCCGGCCGCGCAGCGCGCACAGCGCCGCCTCGTCGGCGCGCAGCAGATCCTGCCCGTCGAACAGGATGCGCCCGGAGACCTGCGCGCGCGGCGGCAACAGGCCCATGATGGCCAGCGCCGTCATCGACTTGCCGCTGCCGCTCTCGCCGACCAGCCCGGCGCTGTCGCCGCGCGCGAGCGCGAGCGACACGCCCGACAGCACCGGCACCATGCGGCCCGCCATCGGCAGCGCGACGCTCAGGTTCTCGATCGCCAGCATCAGCGGGCGCGCCGCAGCCGCGGGTCGAGCAGATCCTGCATGCCGTCGCCGAGCAGGTTGAGGCCGAGCACCGCGAGCGTGATGGCGACGCCGGGGAATACCGCGAGCAGCGGCGCGCGCCAGATGAAGGTCTGCGCCTCGTTCAGCATGCGCCCCCAGCTCGGCTGCGGCGGCTGCACGCCGAGGCCGACATAGGACAGGCCGGCATCGGCGACGATGGCAAGCGCGAACTGGATGGTCGCCTGCACCATCAGCACGGCGGCGATGTTGGGCAGAACGTGGATGACCGAGATCGCGGTGTCGCCACGTCCGGCGGTGCGCGCGGCCAGCACGAATTCGCGCGCCCAGATGCCCTGCGCCGCGCCGCGCGTCACGCGCGCGAACACGGGAATGTTGAAGATGCCGATGGCGAGCATGGCGTTGGTCGCACCGGGACCGGCAAGCGCCGTGATCATCACCGCGGTCAGCAGCGCCGGGAAGGCGAAGGCGAGGTCGCAGCCGCGCATGACCACGTCGTCCACCACGCCGCGGCGCGCGGCGGCGAGGGCGCCGAGCGGAATGCCGATACCGGCGCCGACGCCGACCGCGATCAGCGCGACCGAGAGCGAGCTTTGCGCGCCCGCCATGATCATCGACAGCACGTCGCGGCCGAAACTGTCGGTGCCGAACGGATGCGTCGCCGACGGCGCGGCGAGCCGGTGCGCGTAATCCATGGCGGTCGGCGCGTACGGCGTCCACACCAGCGAAATCAGCGCCACCATCACCATCAGCACGGTGATGACGGCGCCGGCGACCAGGTTGCGGCTGCGCCAGACGCCGGTCATGCGCCCCGTCTCATGCCGACGCGCGGCGCAGGCGCGGGTCGATCCAGGCGGCGGCGAGATCGACCAGGAAATTCACCACGATGACGCTGCCGGCGAGCAGCACGACCAGATCCTGCACCACGATCAGGTCGCGCTGCGCGATCGCCTGGAACACCAGACGTCCGAGACCGGGCAGCGTGAACACGTTCTCCACGATCACGGTGCCCGCCAGCAGGAACGAGAACTGCAGCCCGATCAGCGTCACCACCGGCACCAGCGCGTTCGGCACCGCGTGGCGCCACAGCGCGGCGCTGTGCGTCAGGCCCTTGGCGCGCGCGGTGCGCACGAAATCCTCGCCCAGCGTCTCGATCACCGCGGCGCGCGTGACGCGCGCCAGGATCGCGCCCTGCGGCAGCGCCAGCGCCAGCGCCGGCAGAACGAGCGCGCGCAGCGCCGCCACGACGCCGCCGCCCCAGCCGGGAAAACCGCTGGCGGGCAGCCAGGGCAGGCGGATCGCGAACAGCAGGATCAGCAGCAGGCCGAGCCAGAAATTCGGGATCGCGACGCCGACCTGCGCCACCCCCATCATCGCCGCATCCGCCGCGCGGCCGCGCCGCGCGGCCGACAGCACGCCGACCGGGATGGCGATCGCGGTGGACAGCACGATCGCGATCAGCGCCAGCGGCAGGCTGACCATGACGCGCTCGGCCACCAGTTGGCGCACCGGCACGCTGTAGGTGTAGCTGACGCCGAAATCACCGGTCAGCATCCCGACGATCCAGTGCAGGTAGCGGAAGATCAGCGGCGCATCGAGGCCGAGCCGGTGCCGCAGCGCCGCCAGGGTGTCGGGGCGCGCGCCGGTGCCGAGCATGATCGCGGCCGGATCGCCGGGCAGGATCTGCAGCACGGCAAACACCACCAGCGACGCCGCCAACAGCGTTGCCAGCAGGATCAACAGGCGGCGGAGGAGGAAGCTCGTCACGCGCGCAGCAGACTCTCATCCGCAGCCAGGAGAACCGGAGGGCGGAATGCGCTGCGCTGTTCCGCCCTGCCATCCGGGGTGACGGGTTTCACTAATCCGCCCAGCTCACCCCCGTCACGTCGTTGGCCGGGACCGGGTCGTTCTCCCACAGTCCGCGCACCTTGGCGTTCCACACGCCGACCTTGGCGAGCGCGAACAGGAACACGTTCGGCTCGTCCTCCGCCAGCTTCTTCTGCAGCTCGCCGACCAGCTCGGTCTGCGCCCTGGCGTCCACCGTCTGCACGAATTTCTGGTAGAGCGCCCGGTACGCATCGCTGTGGTAGTTGAAGTAGTATTTGTCGCGCGCGTAGATGTCGAGGTCGCGCGCCTCGGTGTGCGAGATGATGGTGGCCTGGAAGTCGGTGCGCGTGAACACCTGGTCCAGCCACTGCGCCCACTCGATCGGCACCAGCTTCACCTTGATGCCGACCTTGCCCCACATGTCGGCGATCACCTCGCCGCCGCGCCGCGCATAGGGCGGCGGCGGCAGCATGATGGTGATCTCGGTGCCCGGCTTCACGCCCGCTTCCGCCAGCAGCGCCTTCGCCTTCGCCGGATCGTAGGCATAGGCGCCGGTGAGGTCGATGTAGCCGGGATCGGTCGGCACGTAGTGCGAGCCGATCGGCTTGCCGAATCCGGACTGCGCCGCGTCGATCAACTGCGTGCGGTCGATCGCGTAGGTCAGCGCACGGCGCACGCGGATGTCGTCGAACGGCTTCTTGGCGTTGTTGAGCGCAACGATGGTCTTGCCTTCGGTGGTGCCGACGTTGACGGTGAAACGCTTGTCGGCCTTGAACTGGTCGAGCGCCTCCGGCGCCGGGAACAGCGGGAAGGCGTCGATGTCGCCGGCCAGCACCGCCGCCGTCGCCGCCGACGGGTCGGCGACGAACCTGAACGTCACCGTCTTCAGCTTCGGCTGCGCCCCCCAGTAGTCCGGGTTGCGTTCCAGCGTCACGTGGTCGCCATGCACCCATTCCTTGAACCTGAACGGGCCGGTGCCGACCGGGTCGGTCTTGTCGGTGGCGGCGGATTTCGGCGACACCATGACGGCGTCGCCCCAGCCCATGTCGAACAGGAACAGCGCCGTCGGCCGCTTCAGCTTCACCACCGCGGTGTACTTGTCGGGGCACGCCACGTCGGCGATCGGCTCGAACAGCTGCTTCTGCGCGTTGACGCTATCGGGCGCCATCGCGCGGCCGTAGGAGAACGTCACCACCGAGCAGTCGAACGGCGTGCCGTCGTGGAATTTCACGCCGCCGATCAGCTTGAACGTGTAGGTCAGCCCGTCCGGCGAGATCGTCCAGCCTTCCGCCAGGCCCGGCTGCACCTGGCCCTGCCGGTCGATCCGCGTCAGCCCCTCGTAGATATTGGCGTATGTCAGCTCGCGGATCGCCGAGGCGGCGCCGGCGGTGGGGTCGAGGTGCGGCGGCTCCAGCACCATCCCCAGCGTCAGCGTGTCCTTGGCCTCCGCCCGCCCGGCCGCCGCCATCAGCGCGACCGCCGCCAGCGCCATCAGCTTGCGTGTCATGTCCAGCCATCTCCCCCTGCCCGCGCAAGAGGGGAACACAACAGCGCCGGGCGTCCCGGTCAAGCCGGGATTAACTTAATCGTCACGCCGCCGGCGTTCAGACGCGGCCGGCGTCGGCCAACTGGTGACGGGCGCGGGCACCGCGTTCGATGGCGGCGGCGACCAGCGGGTCCAGCCGCAGCTCGGCCTTGACGAATTCCAGCATGCGCAGGCTGTCCTGCGCGGCGAAGCGGTCGGCCGCGACCACCTCGCAGGCCAGGGCGTAGGCGGTTTCGCGCAGCCGCGATTCCAGCGACTCGCGGATCAGCCGGCCGGCGTGCGACAGGCCCTCCTCCTCGCGCAGCAGGGCGATCGCCGCCTCCGTCGCCGCGTCGAGCCGGGTCGAGGAGAAGTCGTGGAACACGGGCAGCGTCTGCACGAGGCCCGCCATGACGCCGATTTCCCGGTCGGTGATCCCGCCGCTGGCGGCGGCGACCAGCACCATGGTGCAGACCAGGGCCTCCTGCGGTTCCAAGCCGGTGCGGGCGAGCATCATCCTCTCCATCGGTTGATGCGCGACGGTGCGGGAAGCGGGCGCGCGGATCAAGCGTCGCGTTGATTACCTTTCCGTCAGCCGCGCGGGCGCCCCCGCCGGCCCCGGCAGCAGCACGAACAGCACGCTGGAGCGGCCGGTGACCTCATACGCCTCGCCGAACACGAAGGTCTCCTCCGTCGTGCGGTCGGGCAGGTTGGTGTCGAAAACGAATGCCCAGTGGTGTCCGCCCGCCACCTCCGGCAGCGTGAACGGCACCACGTCGTGATAGGCGTTGAGCGCCCAGAGCAGCGTGGCATCGCTGGCTGGGCGGCGGATTCCGGTTGCCTGCGCGCGGCCGTCCATCAGCATGCCAAAGCAATGCATCGCCGGGTCATCCCACTCAGGGCCGGTCATCTCCGCACCGTCGGCGTTGACCCAGGTCACGTCCTTGACGCCAAGTTCGTCGTTGTAGGAGCCGGTAAGGAAGCGGCCGCGCCGCAGGATCGGGTAACGCCGGCGCAGCGCGATCAGCCGGCGGACGAAGTTTGTCAGCGCCACGCCCTCCTCGCCGATCTGCCAATCGATCCAGCCGATTTCGTTATCCTGGCAATAGGCGTTGTTGTTGCCCTGCTGCGTGCGGCCGAATTCGTCGCCGGCGAGCAGCATCGGCGTGCCCTGTGCCAGCAGCAGCGTCGCCAGCAGGTTGCGCTGCTGGCGCGCGCGCAGGCGGTTGATCTCGATGTCGTCGGTCGGCCCCTCCGCGCCGCAGTTCCACGAACGGTTGTCGGCGTGGCCGTCGCGGTTGTCCTCGCCGTTCGCGTCGTTGTGCCGGTCGTTGTAGCTGACCGCGTCGCGCAGCGTGAATCCGTCATGCGCGGTGATGAAATTCACGCTCGCCCACGGCTTGCGCCCGCGCCGGTTGAACACGTCGCCGGAGGCCGACAGCCGGGTCGCCAGATCGGCCGCGGTGCCTTCGTCGCCCTTCCAGAAGGCACGCGCGGTGTCGCGGAAGCGGTCGTTCCACTCAGTCCAGCCCGGCGGGAAGGCGCCGACCTGATAGCCGCCCGGCCCGACATCCCACGGCTCGGCGATCAGCTTCACGCCCGACAGGATCGGGTCCTGCCGGCAGCTATCGAGGAAGCCGCCGCCCTCGTCGAAGCCGTACGGCTCGCGCGCAAGGATGGTGGCGAGGTCGAAGCGGAAGCCATCGACATGCATTTCCGTCACCCAGTAGCGCAGGCTGTCGGTGACCATCTGCAGCACGCGCGGATGCGAGAGATTGAGCGTGTTGCCGGTGCCGGTGTCGTTGATGTAGTAGCGGCGGGTTTCGGGAATCAGCCGGTAGTAGCTGGCGTTGTCGATGCCGCGGAAGGACAGCGTCGGCCCGCGTTCGTTGCCCTCGGCGGTATGATTATACACCACATCGAGGATCACTTCGAGCCCGGCGTCGTGCAGATGCGCGACCATCTCCTTGAATTCATTGATGGCGTGCGTCGCGGTGTAAGATCGGAA
>JAJZVE010000313.1 GCA_021845835.1 Pseudomonadota bacterium
GACATCATCCTGACCAACAGCTTCGGGGCGAACGCCCGCCGGCTGGCGCTGCACAAGGCGGAAGGCCGGGTGCATGAGCTGAACCGGCTCGCCGCCGGGCACGCCCGCGCCGTCGCCGACGCCGCCGACCGGCCGGTGATGGTCGCCGGCTCGGTCGGCCCCACCGGGGATTTGTTCGCCCCGCTCGGCGCGCTGACGGAAGCGGCGGCCGTGGACGTGTTCGCCGAGCAGATCGCCGGGCTGAAGGCCGGCGGCGCTGACCTGATCTGGATCGAGACCATGTCGGCGATGGAGGAGATGCGGGCCGCCGCGACGGCGGCCGGCAAGGTCGGCATGCCATACATCGTCACCGCGTCGTTCGACACCGCCGGCAGCACCATGATGGGGATCACCCCGCAGGCGATGGTCGGCGGCGTCGGCTGCTTCGCGCCGCACGCGCATGGCGTCGGCTGCAACTGCGGCGTCGGTGCCTCCGACCTGCTGTGCTCGGTGCTGGCGATGACCGAAGCGGCGCCGGGGGCGACGGTGATCGCCAAGGCCAATTGCGGCATCCCGCAGGTCGGCGCCGACGGCGTCACCTATTCCGGCACGCCGGAGATCATGGCCGAGTACGCCCGCCTCGCGCGCGATGCCGGCGCGCGGGTGATCGGCGGCTGCTGCGGCACGCGGCCGGAGCATGTGCGCGCCATGCGCCGCGCGCTGGAGGAACACCGTCGCGGCGAGCGGCCGAGCGTGGAACGGATCGTCGCCGGCGTCGGCGCGCTCGCCTCCCCGCCGGCCAGCAAGGACGCCGCGCCGCGCCGCGCCGGGCGCCGGCGGGGATGAGCGCGCCGCGCGTCCTGGTGCTCGCCTGCGGGGCGCTGGCGCGCGAAATTCTTGCCCTGCTGCCGAAGGAGCGGTTTCCGACCGTCGATCTGCACTGCCTGCCCGCCACGCTGCACAACCGCCCGGCACGCATCGCCCCGGCGCTGCGCGCGGCGCTGGCCGAACGGGCGGGCCAGTACGACCGCATCCTGGTGGGCTACGGCGACTGCGGCACCGGCGGGGAATTGGACAAGGTGGTTGCGGAATTCGGCGCGGAGCGGCTGCCGGGGCCGCATTGCTACGCTTTCTTCAGCGGGGTTGCAGAATTCGCCACCGGGGAGGAGGCCGACATGCGCAGCTTCTTCCTCACCGATTTCCTGGCGCGACACTTCGACACGCTGCTGTGGCAAGGGCTGGGCCTCGACCGCCACCCGGAGCTGCGCGAGGCCTATTTCGGGCAGTACGAAAAGGTCGTGTTCCTGGCGCAGACCGAGGATGCGGCGCTGACCGCGGCAGCGCAGGCGGCGGCGGCGCGGCTCGGCCTCGGCTTCGAGCGGCGGGTCGTCGGCTACGGCGACCTCGCGCCGGCGCTGCAGCGAGCGGCCGGCGCGGCGGCGGGTTAGCCCACGCTCATCAGGCTCGCGTTGCCGCCGGCCGCCGCGGTGTTGGTGCTGACCGCGCGCTCCGTCACCAGCCAGGCGGGATCGTACTCCGCCGTGCCGTCCAGCAGCGCCCCCGCCGGCAGCGCATGCACCGGCACGACCGGCCCCGGCGCGGCGGCGAACACGCCGAGCCAGCCGCGCAGGCTCTCCGCGTCGCCCTCGTACAGCACCACGTCGCAGGCCGCGCCGCGGGCGTCGTTCACCCGCCGCACCTTGCCGCGCAGCGCCGCCGGCAGGTGTGCCAGCAAATCGTCGGGGTCCGGCGGCGGCAGCACCACCGCGACATTGCCGGCGGCGAGCGCGGCGGCGACCTGCACCACCATCACCGCCGGCGTGCCGGCCATGCACAGCACGCGCCCGCGCGGCGCCAGCGCATAGAGGTTGCGCTCGCCGACCGGACCGGGCAGTTCCATGCTCATCCCGACGGCACTGCATTCGATCGCGCGTTCGCAGCCGCGCGCCGCCTCCGCCGTCGTGAACGGACGCGCGAACTCGACCCAGGCTCGCGCCGCTTCGGTGCGCGCGGCGGCGTCGGCGGGGACCGCGCGCGGTGGCGTGAGCGGTGCGGCGGACAGCAGCCGGCGCAGGATCAGCGGCCCGCCCGCCTTCGGCCCGGTGCCGGACAGCCCGTGGCCGCCGAACGGCTGCACGCCGACCACGGCGCCGATCATGTTGCGATTGACATAGACGTTGCCTGCTGCCGCGCGCGTCGCGAGATGCGCGATCGTTTCGTCGATGCGCGAATGCACGCCGAAGGTCAGCGCGTAGCCGGTCGCGTTGATCGCATCGACCAGCGCATCGAGCCGATCGCGACGGTAGCGCAGCAGGTGCAGCACCGGGCCGAACACCTCGCGCTCCAGCTCGGTCATGCTGTCGATCTCGATGATCGTGGGCGGCACGAAGCTGCCGTGCCGGCACGCCTGCGGCAGCTTCACCTGATGCACCGTGCGCCCGCGGGCGCGCATGGCCTCGACATGGGCCAGGATGCCGTCGCGCGCGTCATCGGTGATGACCGGACCGACATCGGTCGCCAGCCGGTCGGGATTGCCGACGCACAGTTCTTCCGCCGCGCCCAGCAGCATGGTGCGGATGCGCGCGTACGCCTCGTCCTGCACGCACAGCACGCGCAGCGCCGAGCAGCGCTGGCCGGCGGAATCGAAGGCGGAGGCGAGCGCATCGGCCACCACCTGCTCGGGTAGCGCGGAGCTGTCCACGATCAGCGCGTTCTGGCCGCCGGTCTCGGCGATCAGCGGGATCGGCCGTCCCTCCGGATCGAGGCGCTGCGCCAGGGTCTGCGCGATGCGCCGCGCGGTGTCGGTCGATCCGGTCAGCATCACGCCGCGCACCCGCGCATCGCCGACCAGCCGCGCGCCGACGCGCCCATCGCCCGGCAGCAGATGCAGCGCCGATGGCGGAATGCCCGCCTGGTGCAGCAGCCGTAGCGCCTGCGCCGCCACCAGCGGCGTTTCCTCGGCCGGTTTCGCCAGCACCGGATTGCCCGCCGCCAGCGCCGCCGCGATCTGGCCGACGAAGATCGCGAGCGGGAAGTTCCACGGGCTGATGCAGGCGACGGGACCGAGCGGCCGGTGCGTCGCGGCGGTGAAATGGCCGCGCAGCTCGCCGGCATAGTAGCGCAGGAAATCGCTGGCCTCGCGCACTTCGCCGAGCGCGTTCGGCAGCGTGCGCCCGGCCTCGCGCACGATCAGCCCCATCAGCACCGCCGCGTTCGCTTCCAGCAGGTCGGCGGCGCGCAGCAGCGCGGCGGCGCGCTGTTCGGGCGGTGTGGCCTGCCACAGCGTGCCCTCGCCGGCGGCGACCGCGAGCGCGGCATCCACCGCGTCGTCGTCGGCCTCGATCACATGGCCGACGAGGTCGCGCCGGTCGGCCGGGTTGCGCACCGGCTGCGGCGCGGCGCGGCCGTGTAGCGGCGCGGCGTGGAACACCGTATCCGCGCTCGCCAGCAAGGCCGCCGACAGCGAAGCGAGGCGTTGCTCATTGCTGAAGTCGATACCGGCGGAATTGACCCGCGCCGCGCCGAACAGTTCGCGCGGCAGCACGATTTTCGGATGCGGCGCGCCGAGCGGGACGATCGCGGCGGCGACGGCCGCGGGGTCGGCGACCAGTTCCTCGACCGGCACGGCGGGATCGGCAATGCGGTTGACGAACGAGGTGTTGGCACCGTTCTCCAGCAGCCGCCGCACCAGATACGCCAGCAGCGTCTCGTGCGTGCCGACCGGGGCGTAAATGCGGCACGGCCGGTCGAGCCTGTCGCGGCCGACGACGTCCTCGTACAGCGGCTCGCCCATGCCGTGCAGGCATTGGAACTCGTATTGCCCGGCATAGAAGTTGCCGCCGGCGATCTCCATGACGCCGGCGAGGGTGCGCGCGTTGTGGGTGGCGAATTGCGGGAACACCGCGTCCGGCGCGGCGAGCAGGCGGCGCGCGCAGGCGAGGTAGGACACGTCCGTATGCACCTTGCGCGTGAACACCGGATAGCCTTCCAGCCCATCCACCTGCGCGCGCTTGATCTCGGAATCCCAGTAGGCGCCTTTGACCAGCCGCACCATCAGCCGGTGGCCGCTGCGCCGCGCCAGGTCGATCAGCCAGTCGATGACGAAGGGGGCGCGCTTCTGGTACGCCTGCACGACGAAGCCGATGCCGCTCCAGCCGGCGAGGTCCGGATCGGCGCAGACGGCTTCCAACAGATCGAGCGACAGCTCCAGCCGGTCGGCTTCCTCGGCGTCGATGTTGAGGCCGATGTCGTAGCGGCGGGCGAGGCGCGCGAGATGCAGCAGCCGCGGCAGCAGTTCCTCCGTCACCCGCTCGGCCTGCGCGCGCGCGTAGCGCGGATGCAATGCGGAAAGCTTGACGGAGATGCCGGGACCTTCGTAGATGCCGCGGCGCGCCGACGCGGCGCCGATGGCATGGATCGCCTGTTCGTAGGCGGCGAGATAGCGTTGCGCATCCGCCGCCGTCATCGCGGCTTCGCCGAGCATGTCGTAGGAATAGCGGAATCCCCGCGCCTCGAACCTGCGCGCGCTGGCGAGCGCCTCGGCGATGGTCTGGCCGCAGACGAACTGCTCGCCCATCAGCCGCATGGCGAGATCGACCCCTTTGCGGATCAGCGGCTCGCCACCGCGGCCGATCAGGCGCGTGAGCGCGTGGCTGAGCCCGCTCTCGCTCTGGGTCGCGACCAGCCGGCCAGTGATCATCAGGCCCCAGGCTGCGGCGTTGACGAACAGAGAGGGGCTGTGGCCGAGATGCGCGTGCCAGTCGCCATGCGCGATCTTGTCGCGGATCAGCGCATCGCGCGTCGGCCGGTCGGGGATGCGCAGCAGCGCCTCCGCCAGACACATCAGCGCCACACCCTCCTGGCTGGACAGTGAGAATTCCTGGATCAATCCCTCCACGCCGCCGCCGCGCCGCTTGCCGCGCAGAGCGGTGACGAGTTGCGCGGCCAGCGCCTGCGCACGCTCGGCGGCCGATGGCGGCAGCGTCGCGCCGGCGATCAGCGCCGGCAGGCAGTCCGGTTCCGGGCGGCGATAGGCGGCGGTGATGGCGGCGCGCAGCACCGATTGCGGCTGCACGCCCTGCGCGAACTCCAGGAACGGCTGCGGCGCCGCGGACTCGGGCGGCGCTTCCTCCGCGGTGTCATCGGCCAGCGCGGCGCCGCCGACCGGCTCGCCGCGTTCGATCCGATCAAGCAACAACAACAACCCCTGCTTGATGAGCCAGTGCGGGGTGCGCCCCGACTGTTCCGCGGCGCGGCGCAGTCGCGCCCGCAGCGCCTCGTCCACCTTCACGCCAACCGTCGTCGCTGCCATGCCTACCTCCGGGTTGCACCTTTATGGCAAGCGCGCATCAAAGGTGCAACCTGAGGTACTACCGCAGCCGGGACTCGATCAGCCTCGCCGCCATCAGGTCGAGGTGACCGCCGCCGGCGTTCTTGAACAGGGTGATCTCCGCTTCGTCCTGCCGCCCCGGCACCTCGCCGCGGACCAGTTGGAACAGGTCGGCGCGGATGTCGGACTCGGCGATGACGCCGGACGCGAGCGGGGCGGCGATGTCGCCGGCGTCGCGCAGGGTGAAGCGGCGGGTATCGACGAACACGCGCGCGCGGCGGATCGCGTCGTCGTCGGCCTCGCGCATTGCAGGGGTGTAGCCGCCGACCAGATCGACATGCACGCCCGGCCGCAGCCAGGCGCCGCGCAGCACCGGCTCGGTCGCGCCGGTCGCGCAACAGATCACGTCGGCCGTGGCCGCCGCGGTGGCGAGATCGTGCGTCGCCGTCGCGCCCAACCGCGCCGCCAGCGCCGCGGCGCGCGCCGGCGTGCGGTTCCAGATCAGCACGCGCGCGAGCGTCGGCCGCACCGTGCGGTGCGCCGCGATCATCCATTCCGCCTGCGCGCCGGCGCCGACCATCAGCAGCGTGCGCGCGTCGCGGCGCGCCAGATAGTCGGCGGCGAGCGCGGAATCGGCGGCAGTCTTGCGCACGGTGAGCGGCGTCGCCTCGA
>JAJZVE010000314.1 GCA_021845835.1 Pseudomonadota bacterium
CCGATCTCCCGGTGCCAGGTTGCCGACGCCGCCGTAAATGCCGAGCGCCGTGCCCTGCCGGTTGCGCGGGAACCAGTAAGAGACCTGTGGAATGCCGACGGAGAACGACGCCACGCCACACCCGCTCATGAATCCGAACAGCAGGACGATCGGATACAGGGCGGCGGTGATGTGAGGCACCGTGACCAGGATGAACACCAGTCCCCACATGCCGACAATGGAGATACCGAACAGCACCAGCATCGGCAGGCGACCGCCAACCTTGTCGACCCAGGCGCCGAACGGGATGCGCAGCAGCGAGCCGGTGAGCTGCGGCGCGGCGACCAGCAGCCCGACGAGCAGCGGCGAGAGCTGCATGGATTGCTGGAAGCTGTGCGCCGCGGGTCCGTACAGCGCCACCGCGGCGAAGCCGATGAAGAAACCCCACGTGCCCATGAGCAGGCCCGCGCGTGGGTTGCCCTGCAAGCCATGGCCCGCCGCGTCGGCGAAGCGCGTGGTTCCGGACGAAATCCGCGCCGAACTCATCGCGCGTACGATCCGGTTGCGTCGTATCGCGACCCAGATCCCCATGCGACTGAATGACATGCGAGGCGGGCGAGCGATGGCAGCGAAGTGGCTCGCTGCCGTCCGGGTATGGATATGACGTTAGGCCGCGCAATGAACTTGGCCGATCGTCTGAGAGAACTGCTCATCCTGGCATGCTCCGGTTTCTGGCTCGGGCGCCAGAATGGGGGTACCGGCGGCCGGTGACATTGATCTGGATCAATGCGCAATCCGCATAAGAGCGTCCTGTTACGTGATGCAGATCACACGACGACTTTCGCCTGACATGCCAACCGGCCGTGATGGGATGGCTTAGCCCGATGCAAGCAACCGTGGTCTCTGACCCCGAGGACAGTCGGCGGCCGCCGGATTCCACGGGGAGCATCGCTGTGCCCTCGGCTCGCGCTGCTTTGAGCGAGACTCCCTGGCTTGGTCTGGTACCCGCGGCTACGCTCGACCAGCTCGCGGAAGCGGCAGTTCTGCATCGAATGCCGCCGGGAAGCACGCTCTTTGAGCAAGCCGAGACCCCCGCTTTCGCGCATCTGCTGGTATCAGGCAGCGTGGCGCTTCTCGGCGTCAGCGGAACCGCTGAAACGCTTATCGAACTCGTGCGGCCGATCGATTTGTTGCTTCCGGCGGCAGTGCTCAATCGGCAGACCTATTTGGCACGAGCGCGCGTGTTGGAGGATGCCCAACTCGTCCTCATCCAGTCGGAAGCGTTCCGCGAGGCCGTTGCGACCGATCATGCCCTGTGTCTTGCCGTTCTCGGTTGCCAGGCGACGCAGTTCCGCCGCCAGATCAAGCTGGCGAAAAACCTGAAGCTTCGCTCGGCGGAGGAACGCGTTGGCTGCTATCTACTCAAGCTCGTGCAGGAGGCCGCACCCAACGCGTCAGTGCAGCTGCCGATGGAGAAGCGCCTCATCGCATGGCAACTCGGAATGACCCGCGAGACATTTTCACGGACCCTGGCAATCATGGAACGGTACGGCTTGCACGTCGCTGGTGAAACGATCGAGGTCGCGGATGCCGCGCCGCTGCGTGCGCGCTTTCAGCTAGACCCACAGATCGACGGTCCCGAACCCATCGTGATCTGTGCTCCCGGGCGAAGGTGAGATGTCTGCAATGGATCCGAGGCGAAACCCGATTGAGATCAGCCATCGTCGCTTTCATCCTGTTCGTGGCAGAGCCGTTCATCGCGGCGTGCCACTTCGAGAAATGAGCCGCAACCTCGCCGCGAGCAGCCTCAGGTGGTTGCATTTGGGGCGCTGGGAGCTGCTCCCTCTCTGCCTGATTACCATCTCCGGTGCAGTTGCCGGTAGCTGGGGATGGGCGGTGTTCTGAGCGCACGCAGAGCCTTTCCGCTGTGGGGATGAGACAGGAATGACGACGAAATCCCGGGTTGTTTGTTTGGGTGCGCATATGGTGCAAGCCATTTTTACTCAGGGCTTCCGGCCATTCTTTCTGGCGGCCGGCCTCTGGTCGGCGGTGGCCCTTTCGCTCTGGATTGTCATGTTGACCACCGGGATCGCCCTGCCGAGCCGGTTCGATCCGCTGACCTGGCATATTCATGAAATGCTGTTCGGCTTCGCGATGGCGGCGATTGCCGGCTTCATGCTGACCGCCATCCCCAACTGGACGCACCGCCTTCCCGTCAGCGGTGGCCCCTTGGCCTTGTTGGCCGGTTTGTGGCTGCTCGGTCGCATCGCCTGCCTGGTCTCGGCGCTGCTTCCGTCCTGGACCGCCGCGGCGACCGACCTATCCTTCCCTGTGGTGCTGACCGCTGTCGCCGCCCGCGAAATCATCGCTGGGCGGAACTGGCGCAACATACCGATCTTGGTGCCGATCTGCATTCTTGGCATCGCCAATCTGCTAATGCACCTGCAAGCCGGCGGCATCGGTGTGCCGCTAGGGTTGGGCTGGCGGCTCGGGTTGGCCGCCGTCGTCATATTGGTGTCGATCATGGCCGGCCGGCTCGTGCCAAGCTTCACGCGCAACTGGCTCGCGAAGCGCCAGGCGGCCGATCTGCCCGCCATTCATGGCTGGATCGACCGGGCCGCGCTCGGAACACTTCACGCGGGACTGATCGGCTGGGCGTTTCTGCCGGATTTTCGTCCGATCGGTCTGCTGCTTTGTCTCGGCGCAGCGCTCAATCTTTGGCGCCTGCTGCGCTGGCGCGGTGCCGCGACGACCGCGGAACCGCTGCTCCTGGTCCTTCATGTTGGCTATGCCTGGCTCGTGCTGGGTGCTGCCACGCTTGGTTTGGAGGTGCTCGGCATCAATGTGCCGCTGAGCGCGGCCATCCACACGCTGACCGTAGGCGCAATCGGCACGATGATCCTGGCCGTGATGACACGCGCCATCCGCGGCCATACCGGCCGTGAGCTTTCAGCCGATCGCGTCACCCGACTTATTTACGTTCTTGTCGCACTCGCGGCGATCACCCGCATCGCAGCCACCGTCGGTGCCGCTTGGACCATGGCGCTTCTCATCGTCTCGGCCTGTTTCTGGATCGCCGCCTTTGTGACCTTCGTGCTTAGCTACGGACCGATGCTCATCGTGCCCCGCAGCTCCCGGTGAAAGCGGAAAGCCGGGTGTCGCTTGTGCCCCGCAACCTCTCATCCGCGTCTGCATCGCGTTGTTCTTGGGGTAATAGAGCCGCAATCTGGCACCCGTCACTCTCGCTGACCTCATCTCAGAAAGTCCCACGCAATGTCCGGCGACAAGGCACCGCAGAGTAAGCGTCGTGGATCAGGGGCGCAAAAAAACACTCGCGAACGCTCTCGTGCGGCCGCCAGCACTGTTTCTGTTCGATACCCCGAGCAATCCGTTGATGCGCATCGTCGATATCGAGCCCATCGCTGCATCCCTTGCCGCGTTCCGCCAACAGCGTCCCTGCGTGCGCATCGTCCACTATCCGGGTATTGCGACGCGCCCCGGCCATACAATCACGAGACTACAGCAGACGGAATCCGGGGCGTGCCGAGTTCCACGGTCGAAGGTGGCATCGCGGATGTCCGCCGCTTCGCGACCGCGCTCAAGGTGTTCGTGCTCGCTGAGTTGCTCGGCGGAATCGAACGCCTCGCCGCGCATCCGACGACGATGAGCCATGCGAGCATGAGTGCCGGCGCACGACGCGTCGCCGGCATCGGAGATTCGCTGCTTCCGTTCTCCGTCGGTCTGGAGGTCGAAGCAGAACTTCTCCACAATCCTGCGCATGCGTTCGAGGCCCTCGGCGTCACACAGGGCCGCCCAACATGACGCGACTTTCGTCCCGTGCTGAGATCATGGCCTGGCGAAAGAGCGAACGCCGTCGCCTGATCGAAGAGCGCGTCGCGATCGATGCCGGGGAGCGACGCCACCGCACGAACGCGATTGAGGCCCATCTTTCGCAGTTTATCGGCGTACTGGCTGGCCGGTCGGTCAGCGCCTATTGGCCATTCCGTGGGGAACCGGACCTGCGGCACTGGATGGAAAGCCTCGCGGAACGCGGCGGGAGCTGTGCGTTGCCGGTCGTCATTCGGAAGAATGCACCGCTTGTCTTCCGGGCCTGGCATAAGGGCAGCAAACTCGCCGCTGGGGTCTGGAATATTCCAGTACCTGCCGAGGGCGCGGAGGTCGTACCCGACATCGTCGTCGCGCCGTTGGTCGGCTTCGATCGGGCGTGCTATCGGCTTGGTTACGGCGGAGGCTTTTACGACCGTACACTGGCCGCCTTGTCGCCACGTCCGATGATCATCGGCGTAGGCTATGCGCAAGCGGCTATTACGAACATCAATCCTTTGCCACACGATATTCCGATGGATGTCATAGTCACCGAGCACGACGTCATTGTCCGGTCGCGACCGCCCGACGGTCCCTCAGCACAGAGCGCGTCGGCTGACGACCATTGACCGTGAGCGCCAAATATCCACTCTTGGTGTGCGTCGGCGTCGTTAATCAAGGACGCCAAGCTTGGCGTGGAGTCGGAGCCGAGCCATGCAAGCCGTGAAACACCTGCCGCCCGCCTATTTCGCATTGGTAATGGCGACCGGAATCGTGTCCATTGCGGCATGGAATTTTGATCTCTCCGTCGTGGCGAGATCGCTGTTCGCGCTCAATCTAGCCGCCTACACGGTGTTGGCAGTGCTGACCATACTCCGGATTGCCTCCTACCCGCGCCTGTTCTTCGGAGATATGACCGATCACCGGCTTGGGCCCGGATTCTTCACTGCGGTTGCGGGATCCTGTATTCTCGGTGTCCAGTTCCTCGTGATCGCCAATAGCACGGCGGCGGCGACCGGATTTCTGACGCTGGGCGTCGTACTGTGGATCGGCCTCACCTACACTATCTTCACGGCTTTCACGGTCAAACGCGACAAGCCATCGCTTGAGCACGGCATCACCGGTGCCTGGTTAATCGCCGTGGTCGCCACCCAGTCGGTCGCCGTGCTCGCGGCGCTCGTTGCCCGGCACTGGTCACAGCCGTACCGGCTGGAGCTTAATTTCTTCGCGCTTTCGATGTGGCTGTGGGGCGGGATGTTTTATATCTGGATCATCTCGCTGATCTTCTACCGCTACAGTTTCTTCGCCTTCTCGCCGAGCGATCTGACACCGCCTTACTGGATTAACATGGGGGCGATGGCTATCTCGACTTTGGCGGGCGCGCGGCTGGTGGAGAACACGCCGGACGCCCCGTTCCTGGCGTCGCTGCTGCCGTTCCTCAAAGGCTTTACCGTGTTTTACTGGGCGACGGGGACATGGTGGATCCCAATGCTTCTTGTGCTCGGCGTATGGCGACACGTCATCCAGCGGTTTCCGCTGCGATACGATCCGCTGTACTGGGGGGCGGTGTTCCCTTTGGGGATGTACAGCGTGGCTACGTGGCAAATGTCGACAGCGCTCGATCTACCGTTTCTGGCCCCACTGACGTGGATGATGTTCATGGCGGCGTTGGCCGCCTGGGCACTTGTCTTCGCGGGGTTGCTTTGGGAGTCGCATAAGCTGTTACCAGGCACGCAATGAAACACGGGCCCGGCGCCCAGGAACGGGGTCGCTATCGCCGCGCTCGGGTCGAGCGAAAGAGGATGTACCCGGCGATACGAACAGCTCAGGGGTACAACAACCGGAGTGAAGCGCTCACATGGGATACGTCAGGCATCAAGCAGGATCGCCACCGTGATCTCGATTGTCGCCGGGTCCGCTGCGATCGGCGCGCGACAATGCGGCCACCGACTCCGTCACAACAATGAGCGAGGGCAATGTCGCCATATCGAGCCGCGCAAGCTTGGCCAGCCATCCATCGAATAGAACTTTCTCCGCGGCATCCGCCGGCACGCCGGTAAGCGTCCGGTGAGAGGCGCCTTGCGCGGGTAGCGGGCGATGTGTGTTTTCATTGTCATGGGCGAGCGTATGGAGGGGGCTGCACCTGTGGCAGCCACAGTGGCTGCCACAGGTGC
>JAJZVE010000315.1 GCA_021845835.1 Pseudomonadota bacterium
CCATGCCTGCGAACGCACCGATCTCGAGCAGCACATGCTGATTGACAATGCCGCGCCGCAGCGCCTGGAAGGCCATATGGAGGATGTGCCGCCCGACACCGAATATCAGGACTAAAGCCAAGGCACCGGCGAGCCATGGCGCGACATTGGTCAGCGATCCTTGCAGGTTGAGATAGAGCAAGGAGAGCGCCATGACTGTGAGGCCGACGGCGGCACCGATGGCGGCCCACAACCCGGTTGATCGCAGGACCAGGAAGACAAACCCGCCGAGGCTGAGGCAAACGAGCGCCGGCAGGAAGCCGATCCAGCCTATGGCGGGGTCGGCGATGATGGGAATGGCGGCAACGCTGAGAACGACGGCGAGGACGAAGCGCCTCGCCTCGCGCACGAGATCGCGCTCTTCTTCTTCGAACCCCCTGAGCTTGCGCGGATCGGAGATGGTATAGCCGATGTCGCGCAAGGTTTGCAGCAGTTGCTCGGGACGTGCGACGGCGGGGTCGTATTCGACCAGCGCCTGCTCGTGCGTCAGGCTCACCGCCACCTTATCGACACCGGCCATTCGGCCGAGCGCCTTCTCGATGGTGCCGGTGCAGAGCGAGCAATGCAGGCCGCCGATCCGGGTGCGGATCTTTCTCCGGCCGGGGCGGTTTGACGGTTCCTCGGTCCACATCCGGCCGGCGCTGTCGGTGATGAGGGTCGTGCTCATGGCTGCGCCTCTTTCATGTCGGTCGCGTGGTGACGCGATAGCCGGCCTTCTCGATGGTTGCGGCAAGGCGATCCTCGGCGATGGCCTGGGGGTCATAGAGAATGCGCGCTTCTCCCTGATCGTATGAGACGGCGGCCATCTGCACGCCGGGTTGCCGCTCGACCACGGCTTTGACGGTATTGGCGCAGCCGTCGCAGTGCATGCCTTTGATCTGGAACACCGCGGTTTTCATTGTCGGCTCCCTGACTGCATTTTGTTGCGCGAAAGTGGAGAAGCGTGTTCCTCCGGTCGTCGAGTGCCGGATCTCGTTTCCAGCGCGTCCATGATGGAGCAGGCCTGGAGCCCGCCCCGGCTGGGACACGCCGCGATCAAGGTCTCCAGGGCGGCGCCCACCGCCCGAAGTTGCTCGATCTTCCGGTGTACCTCATCGAGCTTGGCAACGGCCTGGCTCCGTACCTCGGAGCAATCGGCAGCGGCGTCAGCCCGCAGCGTCAGAAGCTCGCCGATCTCGCTCAGTGAGAAACCGATCTGCTGCGCCTCCTTGATGAAGCGAATGCGGGCCACCTGCTCCGCCGAATAGACCCGGTAGCCCTCGCCTTTGGGCGGCCGCTCGATCAAGCCGCGGCGCTCGTAGAAGCGCACGGTCTCGATGTTCACGCCGGCATCGCGCGCGGCTTTACCGATGGTCAGTGTCGGCATTTTCCAACCTCGGCGCATAGATGGGGTCTGGACTATAGTACGGAGTCAAGGGCGAAAACGTGCAGGAAACCGGCCCGACTTGACACCGTACCGCAGTACTGCCGGTAGGGTGCTTCCGCCTGGCAGCTTTTGGAGGGCATCCAGGAGGGCCGCCGCCGGTAGCGGCTGTACTGTCGCTGATAGGATGTCGGATGCTCAACCTTGATGCCTGGCTTCAGCACGTCCCGGTCACGTCGCCCCTCGGATTCGCACTCGTGGCCCTGGCAGGGTTGATCATGGGTGTCGCGCCGAGCTCGCTGCCGCTCGCCTCCGTCGTCGCCGGCTATGTCGGGGGACAGAGTCGCGATGAGGAAGCGCACAAGCGGATGACGGGGCTGCGGCTTTCGGCGGGCTTCGTCCTGGGCGTCGCGACGGTCGATGCGGCGATCGGCGTCTTCTTCGGCTTCCTCGGCTTCACCATCATCCGCGTTCTTGCTGGCGCTCTCGTCATCACGAACCTGGTTCTTGCCGTGGTTCTCGTTCTGCTCGGCCTCGCGCTGCTGCGAAAGATCCGTATTGTCATTCCGGTTCCGAGACCGCGACCGTGGCACGTTGACTCGTTCAAAGCGGCCTATGCGCTCGGCATTCCCTTCGGGCTTTCGGTCTGTCCGGCCTGCACGCCCATGGTGCTGCCGATCCTGGGAGCGGCTGCGCTGACAGGCACGCCATTGTTGGGCGGGGCTCTTCTGCTTCTCTTTGGCCTGGCGCGGGGTGTTCCGCTCCTGGCCGTCGGTGCCGCGGTCGAGGCGATCAAAGGCGTCCCGCGATTCATGACGTGGGTTCCGAAGATGGAGCGAGCGGGCGGCGTCTTGCTGCTCCTCGCCGCGCTCTACTTCTTCTATCAGAGCGCCGTATACGCAGGTCTGATGGCGCCTCTCGAATTCCTCTCGTGAGTGACCTGCACCCGGCGCACTATAGACTGACTGAACATGCGCAGGGGCGGTCAGCCGCCGCAGAGGGCATACCGGCGGATCATCGCATCGAGCGACAGGCTTCCCGGCCCGCGCGCGAAGAGCACGAACAGCATGGCCGCCCATTGAATGTGCGTCGGCCACGCCAGCGGATAGACGAAGACCTCGATGACGGCGACCATCCCGAGCAGAACGAACGAGGCAAGGCGCGTCGCCAGGCCGAGCACCAGCAGCGGCGGCGTCGTGAACTCGATCGCGACCGCCAGATAGGCCGCCAGCGCCGGCGGCAGCAGCGGCACCTGGTAGTCGTTCTCGAACTGGTAGAGCGTGGTCTGCCAGTTCGCAGCATGGGTCAGCGCCGAATTCCAGAACACGTCTGCCACCGCGAGGCGCAGCGGAATCGCGATCAGCCAGTACGGGATCCGGTCAAGCGCGCGGACCACGTTGCCCGCCATCGCGAGCGCGCCGTGCCGCGACTCGCTGCGGGAAGATGCGACCTGTGTCATGGGGCGAGAAGCTCCTCGGCTTCGGGCGGAGCGTGGCACGGCGGACCCGGAGGACACGGGAGGGCCGATTGGAACAATCCGCGCGCCAGGAACTCGCCGAGCAGGCCAGCGGCCGAATCCGCCTCGATCCTCGCCAGTGCCTCGCAGAGCGGGATGCCATCGCAGAGCGCGCCGGCAAAGGCGAAGCCGAACGGCGAGAGCTGCACGACCTCCGGGCTGTCCGCGCGGGAATGCACGAGCAGATACTCGCCCCGGCGCGCGGGATCGATGCGCGACAGTGCCTCGTCGTCGCCGCTCATCACGGCCTGCCAGATGCGATGGGCGGGATGGGCGAGGGCCAGCAGCGATACCGAGGGATGGCGCCGGAAACACACGCTTGCCTGCTGATCGGCCGTCAGGTCGGCCAGGGCCTGCACGCCGAGCGGCGGGACGGAAAGCGCGTGCAGCGCGCGACCGATCGCCCATTCCAGCCGTGCCACGTCAGGCAGGTAGGGCAGCGACCCGGCTGGCGGAAAGGATCGCAGGAAGCCAGGGAAGGCATCGCCCCAGTCGTAGAGATTGGCCCGCCGCGGCGGCGCGGCCGCGAGGAAGCGCGAAACGGTAGCGGCGAAGAAATCCGCCCCGACCAGCCGCTCGACCGCTGGAAAGCTCAGCTTGAGCGCGCCGGTCAGGTTCGCGGTCACGTTGTTGCGGTAGATGTCGAGCCGGGCCAGCGGCGCGATCCCGCGCGCCACGATGCTCCCCGCCACTGCCTCGCCGGGGTCCGCCAGCAGCGCAGCTCGGAATGCGCGTTGCAGGTCAAGCAGCGCGGGCATTGCGTCCTCCGGTTGCTTGCGCAAGCCGCACATCTGCCTGTGCCGCCTCTTCCAGAAGAACATCGAGCGCCGGCAGGTCGGCATCCCATTCGATCAGCGCCGGAAGCGGCCCGATGGTCGCCAGCGCGACCTCGAACAGCGCCCACACCTCGGCCGCAACGCGGCGGTCATGCGTGTCGAGCCGCAGTGCATGGCCGGGCGCGACCTCGCGGACGCTGTGGCCGGCGAGATGGAACTCGCCGATCGCCGCGGCGGGCAGCGCGCGCAGATAGGCCAGCGCGTCCCAGCCGTGGTTGGCGGCGCTGACGGCGATGTTGTTGACATCGCAGATCAGGCCGCAGCCGGTGCGCGCGGCAAGTTCCGCGAGAAACTCCCATTCCGGGATCGTCGTGTGCGCGAACTGCAGATAGGTGGCGGGGTTCTCCACCAGGATCGGACGGTCGAGCCGCTCCTGCACCCGGGCCACGTTGCGGCAGACGACCGCCAGGCTCTCCTCGGTCAGCGGCAGCGGCAGCAGGTCCGCGAGATACGCATGATCGACCATCATCCAGGCGAGATGCTCGGATATCAGGCCTGGCGCGATCCGCGCGGCCAGACCGGCAACGCGGTCGAGATGCTGCTCATCCAGCCCCTCGGCGCTGCCCAGCGACAGGCCGACCCCGTGCAACGAGACGGGATAGTCGCACCGCACCTGCTCAAGCACGGCGAGCGCCGGACCGCTCAGGTAGTTCTCGGTATGCACCTCGACCCAGGCGATGTGCGGCCTGGTGTCGAGAAACGCCGCGTGGTGCGGGAAGCGGAGCCCGATCCCCGCCGCGAGGGGGATCGGGTCCACGTTCCGGCGCGTGGCGGCTTCAGGGCCCACCATGCGCCGCGCTCCTATGACGGCTGCAGCTTGCCGCCGTCGATCTTCTCGCAGTCGCCGGCGGGCAGCAGCACGAAGGACTTGGGATCTCGTACCTGCGTGGCCTGTCCGGCGCAGGAATGTGCGCCCATGGCGCAGTCGTTGCGAGCGACCGCATTGATGCCGTAGCAGCGGGCGAGGTGCTCCTTCTGGGCCCGCATCATGTTCTGCTTCACGACCGCCGCATTGGCGCCAGGCGGCAGCTTCATCTCCTGAGCCGAGACCGGCCTTACCGTCGCTGCCGCGGCAAGCCCGATCGCCGCCGTCAGCACCGACGCGGCAAGCATCCTGCGATCCATGATGTCTCCTTCCCGGGAGCGGCCCCCCAGCGGGACCGGCATCCGGGATTCGGGCGGCGGCGGGAAAAGGTTACCGGCCAGCGTCGGCCAGCACCCGCCGGGCGACCGCGCCCGCCACGATGCTGAACAAGGCAACGCTGCCCAACTGCCAGACAATGACCGTCAGCGCGGCGTCCTCCGGGTGGTAGAGCCGCAGGGCGAGATCGCCTACCGCCGCCGCCGCCAGCGCCCCGAACAGGGAGGCAAGGCGCACGCGAACGCAGGTGCCCCGGCGCAGCAGGGCGACGATGGCCACGGCCGGCACGATCGCCCCCAGGGCGACGGCCGGGATGCACATCGCGTCCTGCCGCAGGACAAGCCCCGCCGGCCCCAGCGTGATCCAGGCCTCCCAGCACTGCCGGCCCAGCGTGGCGAGCCACAGGCCGGCCGCCGCCCACGGCGCCCACAGCTTCCAGGACGGCTCGTCCGGCAGCCCGGCGCACAGGGCCGCGTAGCCGGCGACCACGGCCGTCGCCAGGGCCGCGGCTTGCCCGGCGAGGAACGCCGGATCGGTGAGGCGCGCCGCGAAATCGGGGCGAAGGCCCATCGCCCAGGCGATCACGCCCGCCGCCGGCAGCGACACCAGCAGCCACCAGGCCAGGCGCCTCGCCGGCTTCGGGATGGGGCGCACCGGAGCCAGGTCGGCGACCAGCCGCTCGACAAGTTCGTCGGTGTTCGTCACGGGTCGCCTCCGAGACGCTTGCGAAGTGACCGGATTGCCCGGTGCGTGGCCACTTTGAGCGCGGTGATGCTCATTCCCGTGGCCGACGACGCCTCCTGCAACGACATTCCCCTCAGCTTCATCAGTTCCAGCGCCTGGCGTTGATACGCCGGCAGGCGCCCGATCGCCTCCCGCAGCTTCGCATGGTCCGCGGTGACATCCTGCGGGGTATTCGGTGTCACGGGATCAAAGGTTTCCCCCGCGTCGTGGACGGCCACTTCGTTGGCGGCCGTCCGGCGCCGGCGGCGGAGCACGTCGGCGCCGCGGAAACGCAGGATTCCCAACAGGAACGGCAGCACCGGCCGCGCCGGATCATACAGATGCCG
>JAJZVE010000316.1 GCA_021845835.1 Pseudomonadota bacterium
TGCCCACAAGCTGCGTGACAGCGGCGCACGCACCCTCATCACCACGAACCTGCCGGGATTGCTGCCCGCCGCGCTCGCGCTGCTGGACCAGGGCATCGTGGAGCGGCTGCTGGTCGGCGAGGATGGGCGCTGGGGCCCTTCCCCGGCCGCGCTGCAGGTGCCCTGGGGGGAGCGCGTGCAGGCCGTGCCGGAGGCGGACCCGCCGGCCGTTTGGCCCGCGCTCACGCCCGACGACCTCTGCCTGCTGCAATACACCGGCGGCACCACCGGCCAGCCGAAAGGGGCGATGCTGAGTCACGGCAACCTGACCGCGGCCGTCGCGATCTATCGCAACTGGCACGAGGGCGCGCTGGCCGACGCGACGCTGCGCCACCGCGTCATCGCGGTGCTGCCGCTGTTCCACATCTACGCGCTCACGGTCGTGCTGCTGGGCGGCATTGCGCGCGGGTGGGAACTGATGCTGCGCCCGCGCTTCGACGTGGCGACCACGCTCGCCGATATCGGCGAGCGGCGGGCGACGTATTTTCCCGGCGTGCCGACGATGTGGATCGCGCTCGCCAACCATCCCGATGCGCAGCACTGCGACTTCTCCTCGCTGCGCGAATGCGGCAGCGGCGGCGCGCCGATGCCGTTCGAGGTGCAGCAGCGCGTCACGCAATTGATCGGGCGGCGGCTCGGCGGCGGCTGGGGCATGACGGAGACCAGTCCCGCCGGCACGCGCATCCCCGCCGGTGCGGCGCCCGCGCCGGGGCTGATCGGCATCCCGCTGCCGGGAATCGACATGATCGTGGTGGACCGCAGCGATCCGGGCCGCTGGCTGCCGCCCGGCGAGATCGGCGAACTCGCGGTGCGCGGCCCCAACGTGTTCGTGGGCTACTGGAACCAGCCTGCACAGACCGCCGCAGCGTTCCATGACGGGTTCTTCCTCACCGGCGATATCGGCGTGATGGATAAGGACGGGCTGTTCCGCCTGCTCGACCGCAAGAAGAACATGATCATCTCCGGCGGCTTCAACGTCTATCCGACCATGATCGAAAGCGCGATCTACGAGCATCCGGCGGTCGCCGAGGTGCTGGTGATCGGCGTGCCGGACGCCTATCGCGGCCAGGCGGCGAAGGCGTTCGTCACGCTGCGCCCCGGCGCCGCTGCGTTCACGCTCGATGAGCTGCAAGCCTTTCTGGCCGACAAGCTCGGCCGCCACGAGATTCCGACCGCGCTCGAATTCCGCCCGAGCCTGCCGCGCAGCCCTGCGGGGAAGCTGCTCGCGCAGCCGCTGCGCGACGAAGAAAGCACGAAACACGCCGCATCCGCCTGAAGGGACCGCCCGCATGGACCTGCGCTTCACACCGGACGAAATCGCCTTCCGCGAGGAGGTGCGGCACTTCCTGCGCCGCGAGATTCCGGCCGACATCCGCCGCCGGCTGTCGGACGGCCGGCACCTGTCCAGGCAGGACATGGTGACGTGCCATCGCATCCTGAACGCGCGCGGCTGGGCGGTGCCGCATTGGCCGCGCGAATGGGGCGGGCAGGACTGGAGCCCGGTGTTCCTCTACATCCTGCAGGAAGAAATCCAGCGCGCCGCGGTGCCGCCGCCGCTGCCGTTCAACGTCAACATGGTCGGGCCGGTGATCGCGACTTTCGGCAACGCGGCGCAGCAGCGCCGCTTTCTGCCGGCGACGGCGAACATCGACATCTGGTGGTGCCAGGGCTTTTCCGAGCCGGGCGCCGGCTCCGACCTCGCCGGGCTGCGCACGCGCGCGGAGCGGGACGGCGATTGCTACGTGGTCAACGGCCAGAAGACCTGGACCACGCTGGCGCAGCACGCCGACTGGATCTTCTGCCTCGTGCGCACCAACCGCGAGGCGAAGAAGCAGGAGGGCATCTCGTTCCTGCTGATCGACATGACGACGCCCGGCATCACCGTGCGCCCGCTGATCACCATCGACGGCGCGCACGAGGTGAACGAGGTGTTCTTCGACGACGTGCGCGTGCCGGCGGAGAACCTGGTCGGCGAGGAGAACAAGGGCTGGAACTATGCGAAGTTCCTGCTGTCCAACGAACGCTCCGGCATCGCGCGCATCGGGCTGTCCAAGGAGCGCATCGCGCGAGCCAGGCGGCTGGCGCGCGAAACCCCGGCCGGCGACGGCACGCTGTGGGACGATGCCGATTTCCGCAAGCGGGTTGCATTGATCGAAGTGCAGCTGAAGGCTCTGGAGATCACGCAGATGCGGGTGGTGACCAACGCGCGCAACCGCGCCTCCGACAAGCCGGACCCGAATTCGTCGATCCTGAAGATCAAGGGGTCGGAATTGCAGCAGGCGACGACCGAACTGCTCAAGGACATTGCCGGCCCCTACGCGCTGCCGGCGGAGGACGGGGCGGAGGGATCGAACGAGCCGCCGGTCGGGCCGGAATGGGCCGCGCTCACCGCGCCGGTCTATTTCAACAACCGCAAGGTCTCGATCTACGGCGGATCGAACGAGATCCAGCGCAACATCATCGCCAAAGCCTTCCTCGGACTGTGAAGGGCCGGACATGGATTTTGATCTCTCCGAGGAGCAGGGCCTGCTCCGCGACAGCGTCGGGCGGCTGATCGACGACTCCTACGGCGATTTCGACAGGCGCAAGGCGTACGCCGCCGAACCGCACGGGTTCAGTGCGGCGCTGTGGGCGCGCTACGCGGAACTTGGCCTGCTCGGATTGCCGTTCGCCGAAAGCGACGGCGGCTACGGCGGCGGACCGGTCGAGACCATGCTGGTCATGGAGGCGATCGGGCGCGGACTGGCGCTGGAGCCGTATTTGGCGACCGTGGTGCTCGGCGGCGGCTTCCTGCGGCTCGGCGGCAATGCGGCGCAGCGCGCGCAACTGGTGCCGCGCATCGCCGACGGAACGCTGCGCCTGGCATTCGCACACGCCGAGCGACAGGCGCGCTATGACCTTGCCGACGTCACGACGACGGCGCGGCGGGAGGGTGACGGGTTCGTGCTGGACGGGGCGAAAAGTCTTGTGCTGCACGGCGACTTCGCCGACCGGCTGGTGGTGAGCGCGCGGCTGTCCGGCGGCCGGCGCGACCGCGGCGGTCTTGGCCTGTTCCTGGTCGCCGCCGATGCGCCCGGCGTGGTGCGGCGCGGCTACGGCACGCAGGACGGGCAGCGCGCGGCGGAGGTGACGCTGGAGCAGGTGCGCGTCGCGCCGGACGCGGCGATCGGTGTGCCCGGCGACGGCTATGCGCTGATCGAGCGCGTGGTGGATGGCGCGCTCGCCGCGCTGTGCGCCGAGGCGGTGGGCGCGATGCAGGCGCTGCACGAGATGACGGTCGAGTACCTTAAGATGCGAAAACAGTTCGGAGTGCCGATCGGCAGTTTCCAGGCGTTGCAGCACCGGGCGGCGGACATGCTGGTGGCGCTGGAACAGGCGCGGTCGATGGCGATGTACGCGGCAATGATGGCGGACGCCACGGATGACGCCGAGCGCCACACCGCGATCGCCGCGGCGAAGGTGCAGGTGAACGACTCCGCCCGCATGATCGGCCAGACCGCGATCCAGCTGCACGGCGGCATCGCCATGACGCAGGAATACAAGGCCGGCCACTACTTCAAGCGGCTGACCATGATCGAGTCGCTGTTCGGCGACACCGAGCACCATCTGCGCGCGGTCGCGGAGGGCGGCGGGCTGCTCGGCGCGGCGTAGCGAAGGCCCTCACCCCAACCCTCTCCCGCAAGCGGGAGAGGGTGGCGAGCGGAGCGAGCCGTGTAAGGGTCAGGCGGTGATCACCTCGCCGAACAGGTCCCACGTCGTGCCGGTCCAGCGCGACAGCTGCATGGACCGGATCGGGTGGAATTCGGTGGGGCTGGTGCCGACCTTGATCCCCGGCAGCAGCGTCGGCAGTTCCAGGTCGTGCAGGTTCGCCGCCTGCTTCATCACGTTGGCGCGCGACAGGTCGTCGCCGCACTGCTTCAGCACCTGCACCAGCGTCAGCGACACGCCGTAGCCGTACACGTGGTTGATGTCGGTCAGCTCGGCGCCCGGCATGTATTTCGCCATGAACGCGCGCCATTCCTTCATGCCGGCATCGTCGTCCCAGCGCTTGTCGGTCGGGTCCTTGCCATAGGCGGCGGTGATCAATCCCCTGGCGTTCTCCAGCCCCGCCGGCTTCAGCACGGAACCGACCGAGATCGACACGTTGGTCATGAAGTGCAGCGGCTTCCAGTTAAGCTCGGCGATCTTGCGGATCGTCTGCGCCGCCCATTTCGGCGTCGCGCCGGTCACCAGCACGTCCGCGCCGGAGGCTTGCAGCGTCACCGCCTGGCTGTCGATGGTCGGATCGGTGGTCTCGTAGGACACCTCCTTCACCACCATCTTGCCGTAGGCGTCGCCGAGACCGTCCTTGAGGCCGATCAGGTAGTCTTTGCCGAAATCGTCGTTCTGGTACAGCACGGCAATCCTGGCGTTCGGCATTTCCTTTAGGATGTACTTGGCATAGATGGTCGCCTCGGTGCGGTAGCTCGGCTGCCAGCCCATCGTCCACGGGAAGCGCGTCGGATCGGCCCATTTGTCGGCGCCGGTGGCGACGAACAACTGCGGCACCTTGTGGGCGTTCATATACTGCCGCACTGCCGTCTGGCAGGGCGTGCCGAGGCCGTTGAAGATGAAGGCGACGCCGTCCTGTTCCACCAGCTTGCGCGTCTGCTCCACCGTCTTCGGCGGGCTGTAGGCGTCATCGAGCGTGATGTAGTTCACCTTGCGCCCGCCGACCCCACCCTGTTCGTTCAGCATTTTGAAGAACGCAACTTCGGCATTGGCGATGGCGCCGTAGGCGGACGCGGGGCCGCTGTGCGGGTTGGTATTGCCGATCCTGATCTCGCTCGCGGTGACTCCGGGCATCTCGGCCGCGCCGGCGCGTGCGGCCGGGATCAGCGCCGCGGCGGCGGCGGTCTTCAGCAGCGTGCGTCTATTCCACATGGATCGTTGCTCCCTGTTTCGCTGTCTTTGCTGGTGTGGCCGACAGCCATCGTGCGGACGCGCGGCGGGACAGCAGCCGCCGCACCGCTCCCGCTGCCCCTCCGGGCATCAGATACAGCGCCGCGACCAGCAGCACGCCGTAGATCGCGCCCGGCGCGCTCTTGCTGACCAGCTCGGCGAGGTTGGGGACGAACTGCACGAACGCCGCGCCGACCACGGTGCCGGGGATCGACGCCGCACCGCCGACGACCAGGCCGACGAACAGCGCGATCGAGAGCGTGGCCGAGAAGCTGTCCGGCGCGACGAACTGCACGACCACCGCCGAGAGCGCGCCGGCGATGCCGGTGAAGGACGCGCTGACCGCGAATGCGCGCGTCTTGACCCGGGCGATGTCGATGCCCACGGCCTCCGCGGCCAGCGCGTGGTCGCGGATGGCGACCATGGCGCGCCGCTGCCGCCCGCGCAGCATGTTGCGTGCAATCAGATACAGCGCGATCGCGACCACGATGGTGCAGAGATAGAGATACTGGTCCTGCGACAACGGCAGGAAACCCGGCGCATCGGGCGGCGTGACGACGATGCCCTGCGCCCCGCCGGTCCACGCCTCCAGCGCCTTCGCGCGCAGGATCTGCGGCACCGCGTAGGCGAGCGCCAGCGTGACCAGCGCAAGATAAGGGCCGGACAGGCGCAGCGCCGGAAAGCCGACGAGAAAGCCGACGACCGCGCTGGCGCCGCCGGCGACCGGCAGGGTCGCCCAGAACGGCCAGTTGAAATCCGTCATCAGGATCGCGGTCACATAGGCGCCGATGGCATAGAACGCGCCGTGGCCGAGCGAGACCTGGCCGGTGTAGCCGGTGACGATGTCGAGGCCGAGGATCGCGATGCAGTAGATCGCCGTGCTGGTGAGCTGGAACAGGTGATAGCCGGTCATCAGCAGCGCCGGCGCCAGCAGCACCGCCGCGCCGAGCAGCCACGCCGCGAGGCGGCGC
>JAJZVE010000317.1 GCA_021845835.1 Pseudomonadota bacterium
CATCTCGAAGTCGCTGTCGTAGCCGTCTCTCCCGTCCGTCGGCCGAATGCCGCTACCAAGAGCTGCCGGGCCGCGCTCAGCGAAATCCAGGTAGTGCTTTAGTTCCTGCACCGCACGGGCACTGGTGCGGGTTAGGTCGATCATTTCGGGTCCGAAACTCGCAAAGATCATCACCTCGCTGGTGGCGCGGGTGATGGCCACGTTCAGTCGGCGCTCGCCGCCCTGCCGGTTCAGCGGGCCGAAATTCATCGACATCGTCTTCGCGCCAGGTTCCGTTGGTCCGTAGCCAATACTGATCAGGATCACGTCGCGCTGGTCGCCCTGCACCGTCTCCAGGTTCTTCACGAACACCGGCTCCGCGACGGCGTCGCCGAAGAACTGCTCCAGCTCGACGTAGGCGCGGCGCTCGGCGTCCAACAAATCCTCGATCAGTCGCTGCTGCTCGGCATTCAGCGTGACTACGCCGATCGACTTGTCCCTCTCGCGCGGGTCTCGCAGGCGGCGCACTATCTCGGCCACCAGCGCCTGCGCCTCGGGCGGGTTGGTGCGTGACTTGCCCTTCGCGTAGACGCCATCGACCCGCCGCAGTGTCACGACGTTGTCGCGTGTGTCGGCGGATGGGTAGGTGACCAGAGAGGCGTCATAGTAGGCGAGGTTGGAGAAGGCGATCAGGCTCTCGTGCCGGCTGCGATAGTGGCCAGTCAGCCGGTGGTGCGGGGCACGAACGGCGAGCGCCTCGTCGAGGATGCTCTCGAGATCCTGCATGTCGAGATCCTGCGTGTCGCCATCGTCGGGGGCCGCCCTGTTGAAGAAGCTGGTGGGCGGCATCTGCTTGGGATCGCCGACGACGATCACCTTTCGGCCGCGCGCAATCGCGCCGATGGCGTCCGGCACGGTGATCTGCGACGCTTCGTCGAACACCACCAGGTCGAACATCGACTGGTCTGCGGGGAGGAACTGCGCCACCGAAAGCGGGCTCATCATCAGACATGGCGTGAGTGTCAGCATGCTGTCACCCATCTGCGAGACGAGCTGTCGCACCGGAAGATGCCGCGCCTTTTTTTGCAGCTCGCGGGCCAGCACCCCCAGGCCCCGCGGCGCGTTCGGTGCTCCCTTTGGCGGGATTGCCTGCGACAGGACGGCACGAATATAGTCGGCGGTGATCTCTGCGAGTTCTTTGTCGAGCTGGCGGAAGGTCTGGATTAGCGCCTCGTGATTCACGGAGGAGAAGCTGCGCAGCTCGGGTCGCTGGTCGATCATCAGCGGCGCCGCCCAGCGGCAATAGGCGGTGCGGAATGCCTCCGGCGCATCATTTGTCGTAACGATGCCCTGCTCCAACGCCGCCACGATCCGGCCCAGCCCAGCCGTCTCTGCCTCGCGCCGGATGGCCACCCAGGCGCACCACACGTTCAGCCGTGCCGAGCGGGCCACAATGGCGGCCGCCGCCGCTTCCGCCTCGGCGAGGCTGACGGAGTCTGCCAGTGCAGCCTCAGCCCTGAAGGCCGCCAGGCTGGCCTGAAAGTCGCTGAACGCAGTTGCGAAGGACGCGGCGGCTGCGGCGATCGGCATGCCCAGCTCCAGCAGGTCCCGACCATCGGACAGTAGCCCGCGCAATCGGTCGCGCAGCGTCGCGAGATCGCCACCGGTGCCTGCCATGGCGAGCAGCGCGGCTCGGGCTTGGGCCCCGGTCTCCGCCAGTGCGGCAAGGCGCGTCGGGTCTGTCTCGAGGCCGTGGACCGGCAATCCCGGCGGCAGGTCTGCCAGGGCCCGCTGCACCGCTCCAGCATGCGCCTGAGCCTTTGCCAGTGCCTCCAGCGCGACTTCGGTCGTCTTGCTGGTCGGCCATGTCAAATGCGCCTCAATCTGCCGGCGCAGGCGGTTCTGCGCTCCGCGACGGAACAACCACATTCGGCCCGCCGCCTCCGTCCGAGCCTGCATCCAGGCGGCGATAGGGGCAGAGGTGAGGGCTGCCTCGGTGACAGGGGCGGGCAACGATTTCGCCGCAACCGCATAGTCGGCCAAGGTCCGGGCCGAGAATACCATTGCTTCGAGCCCGGCCTTCCCATCGGCGCCCAGGGCGAATCCAATGTCGCTGGTGGCGCAGCGCGGAAGCAAGCGGGCCAGGGCCGCCATCGCCTCGGTGGCCAGCAGCGCGTCGTCGTCGTCGAGCGCGGCACGTCGCGCGAACTCGGCGCGGGCCTGGCGCAGGGCGCCGAGCGAGGCCGTGAACGCGCGGGCCGCATCGGCAACGCGGGCAGCCCAGGCAAAGGACCAATCGTCCTGGCCCACCTTCGCGAAATCGGCTTGGTCCTGCGGCGTCACCTGGCCGAAGGTCAGGCCGAGCCGCTGCGCGCAATCGGTGACCGCCGCCATTGCCTCTGGTGTCGGCGCGCGATCGGGGCGTTCCAGCGCATTGCCCCAGTCGAGCATGACCGGATGCAGGCCGCCCCAGCGGGCTACCCGCCCAATTGCCTCGCGCGGGCTGATACCGGCCGGCCCGGGCGTGTGCAGGGCGCGGACCAGTCCGTTCAGCCGGTCGCGCACGCTGCGCAGCGCCGTGGCCTTCTGTGCCCATTCGGAGGCAGTCCGGTCGCCGGCTCTATCCCAGGCGGCGCCTAGCTGGTCCAGTACGGCCCGCTTGTTGGCCTGGCTGGAGTGGAGTTCCAGGCAGAAACGTCCCAATCCGAGCTTGCGCAAGCGGCGATGCACGACCTCAAGCGCCGCCATCTTCTCGGACACGAACAGCACTTTCCGGCCGGTGGCCAGGTTATGCGCGATAATGTTGCCGATGGTTTCCGACTTGCCGGTGCCGGGTGGGCCTTCCAGTACGAAGTCACCGTCGGCCCCGGACGCATGAATCGCCACGATCTGCGAGCTATCGGCATTGAGCGGCGCGAACAGCTCGGCCGGATCGATCCGGTCGTCGATCTCCCGCAGGGGAAGGAATTCGGCGCCGCCGGTGTAGGGCTCGCGTGGACACTCGATCAGGTGGCGGACGAAGGGCGAGCCCTTCAAAGCATTGGCGCGGTCCGCGAGGTCCTTCCACATGAGATATTTGGCGAAGGAGAAGGTGCTCAATGTCAGCTCTTCAACCACCTCGAATCCCGGCGTGTCGCGGACTCGCTCGCGCACGAGGCGCCACACCTGCTTGACATCGATGCCAGTTTCGTCCGTTGGCAGTTCGCCGGCCAACTCGGGCAGGTGGATCTTGAAGTCCTGCCGCAGCATTTCCAGCAGTGTCAGGTTGAACACCGGGTCGTCGTCATGACTGGTCAGATACGGCTTGGCGGCGGCGCTTCGCCGCTCAAGGCGCACTGGCAGCAGGATCAACGGGGCGCGGTAGCTCCGCATGGTCTCGCCGCTCGGCCGCCACTTGAGCGAACCGAGCGCGAGGAATAGCGTGTTCGATCCGCCCTCCTCGACGTCGGCCTTCGCCTTGCGGAACAGCTCGATCACGCTGCGTTCCAGCGACTTCGCATCAACGTTGGCAATGATCTGATCGCGGTCGAGCGCGTCTCGGGCCGTTTGCTCGGCGAGGTCGTCGCCGGTCCGAAGCAGCCGAAGCTGTGCGTCGGGTTCGGCTCCCGCTGCCAGACGGTCCGGCGGCGAGATGATCGTGATCCGTCGCCCCGCCGCGATCTGATCCTTCAATCTCGCCGGATCGGGGCAGAAGATCGGAATGGCAGAACCCGAATCGCGTAAGTTGAGCAGGCGATTGCGCATGGACAGGTCCAGCAGCTTGCGCTTCCAAAATTCGATCCGCTCTGCCGCAGTCTCCGGCGGAGGCGCGGCGTCGCGGCCGTAGTCGAAACCGCCCAGCCCCGGCGGGGTCTCGACGGTCAGCGGGCCAACATCTTCCGGTCCGACGTCGGCCGGAGCTGCTCCCGGCTGGGCGATCGGGTGGATGCCGCGGCCCCGCGCTTGCTTGATGTCGAGGGCATAGACGAACTCGTCCTCACGCTCTTCGGCGATCTGACGACGCGCCTCAGCCTCCGCCTTCGCGAAGGTTGAAGGCGTCGCACCCGTGGCGAGCGTGGTCTCAAACAGCAACAACTCCTTCTGGTCGACCGCCTTACGCAGCTCCGTCGCATCGTCGACCGTGGGCGTCGGAAAGGTCTGGGGCTGAAGCCAGGCGCCGGCGAAGGCATGGCCGCGGGTAAAGACCACGACGGGGTTCAGCCCCATCGCCTCAGCCGCGGCGGCGAAGAGCAGTGTGGTATCGAGGCAGGTCGCTAGCCCTTGCGTCTCGATGTCGGAAGGCGTCCGCACCTTCTGGCCGGTGGTCTCAAAGCTCGCAGGCGGCAGGGCATAGCTCACCCGCCGTGCCCCAACCGCCGCCCAGGCCGCAGCGGCCAACTCCCATGCGCGGTCCTTGGATTTCTTCTGGTAGCCGTCCAGCGCGCCGGACCCACCTCGTGCCTCCAAAGCACGGGATGCGTCCTTCAGCAACCGGGCGATGGCCGGGTCGTTCGGCATAACGAAGGCCGCCAGCAACTCGGGCATGGCAGTCGCGCCGCCCCACTCGTTCCGCGCGAGCGCCTGGATGGTGCGCTCCTCGCGCGCCAGGACTTCGTCTCCCTTCAGAAGCTCCACCGAGACATCGGCGCGCATCCGCTCGGTCAGCCCATCCAGCAAGCCGCCGGCCAGACCAACGCGACGATCGCGCACGCGTGTCTCGGCGCCACCCTCGATGCGATCGATCGCCCAAGTGCGCGGCAAAAATATCGAAGGCTGCACGTCGAGCCGGAGTGTCAACCCTTCCGCGATTGCTTTCGTATTGTTCCGAATGACAAGTGCCAAAAGGATCGGGAAATCGCACTGGTGGGTGGCGAAGGAGATGCGCGGGACGATCTCGATCGCGATCTCGAACGGTGGCACCTTCGGCAGGGTATCGGCCGCGGCATCCGGCCTAATTATTGCGTTCTCGGACATGCCACCTCCCAAGCTCGCGGCACAGGTCCATTTGACCCGGCGGCGAAAGCATCGCATGACTTCGCCGATCAGAAAAGTTGGCTGCCGCAATAGAAGCGAAACGGCAGGGAAAAATGCAGCAACGCGAAACAGGTCGGCAATGCACGGGTATCGCCAAGGTGTGAAAACGCGTCCACCCGTGACCCCACCCCGGAGTGGTTCATCGCATTGATATTATTCGGTAACCGTGGGATGCAGAGGGGTCACGTTTCACGCGAAGCGTGACCCCTCTGAAGAGCCGAATTCACGCCTATATTCAATAGCATGCGCCTGTTCTGGGTGGGGGTCACGATGGGGGCGTTTTCACAGCCTTGCCCGGACACTTCCCGTCCCTGACGCCGACATCGTCGCGGACGATGAAACAAGGGCGCCCGCGTTGGCGCAGGTGGCGGCGTAATCATCGAGCGACAGAAAGCACCCGCTGGCCTTCGTCTGCCCGGGGTGCCATATGGGGAGCGAAAGGAGCCTTCCCATGCCCAAGCGCAACCCGATGGCGCGGGAACTCCGGTTGAATCCGCTCTATCGTGCTCGGAGGGGCAAGAGCCGCCGGGAGATCGAGCAAAGAGCCGACCGCTGGAACCGCGCCGCCAAGCATAAGCCGACGAAAGGAACGCCCGGATCAACCCATGGCCCGGGCGATTTCTTTGCGGGCATTCCATGGCCGCCACGCCTTCGATTTTGCGGACACCATGCGGACAATTTTTCGATATATTCCGGTGAACCTAGCGTAACCCCTTGATTTCATTGGTGGGCGCAGTAGGACTCGAACCTACGGCCCGCTGATTAAGAGTAAGGGCATCAGGTCCGCAAGACCACGCCATGAGACGCCAAGAGTCCATAGTTTCCCTTGCTTTATGCCGCCGGCCCGCTTATTTATCTCGCCATTGATACGCGCGAGTTGCCAGTTTCCGGGTCCGCTACAGGTCCGCAGTTGGTGACGATGGCGCAACGTAAGCGGGA
>JAJZVE010000318.1 GCA_021845835.1 Pseudomonadota bacterium
GCCAAGTTGAACGACAGATGGGCCGTTGGTTGGCCATCACCGGCAACCCGCACGTCAAGCTCGGCAAGGTCGTCGAACAGAAGGACGGTACGATCACCGTTGATATCGTCACTACTGACAATGGCGGCCTTGTCCAGCGCTACATCGTCAATCGCAATACCGGGTTCCTCGAACCCGCGGGAGAGTGATCCATGTGGAATTACGGGCCAGGCGGCATGATGGGTTATGGCGGCTGGGGACCGGGTGGAGGGCTGATGCCTTTCGGCGGGTTCTTCGGCCTGATCGTAATGGTCCTCGGCTTCGCGGTCGTCGTCTGGGTAATCCGCACGTCATGGCACCCTCGGTATCATCGTCCCTATGTGGAACGGCGCTCGCCCGGGCTTGAAACCCTAGAACAGCGCTACGCGCGGGGGGATATCACGCGCGACGAGTATCTCGAGAAGAAGGCCGATCTCCTCGGGTGACCGCAGCCGCCACGGGCACCGTGCTCTCCCGAAGAGCGCCTTGTCCGTGGCGTCCCTCGTGTGACGCCATGCGCCCATGCAGCGACTGGTCGTCGCCACTGCAGATGAACTTCCTTACACTCACTTCGAGATTAGGTGCCTGATCGGCCACCTTATTTTCGAGGATTATGCAAGCCAATCGGCATCTGAGACGAGAGTTTCGAACAGCTTTTTTCGAATCATACTGCAACTGTGGCTTACCCTTGTCGCCAGATCGAACTCAAATACCGACCGTGTCCTACGCACACACAATTGAAGCCAGCTATTGGGCTTTTCGGCGTGGTAACGCACAACGATGACTGTCTGCTCCATCCAGCCCACTCCCGAACGCTGCCAGTCCGCATCGCCCCCAAGCTGGTCGACCTGCGGCCGACCGCTAGTGTCGGCTTCGGAAAATGCCCTCTGGAAAGCCTGGCCACCTGGATGGGCGCAAAGCCGAAGGCCAGGCTCCGGATGAGGAAGGCACGAAACCCAAAAATTGGGAGAGGCAAAATAGTCGCGCAGACAAATCACACCATCTGCTTCAACGCGTGAGCGACAAAGGCTCTGCTTCCAGCGGATGTGAAGTTCGCAGTACTTCGCGTCCATTCACGCTGCAGTTACGGCTGTTCGCCAGCTGTCAGCCCAGCTAGGCTCGCCCCGATCGTAGCGGAGGGCAAGCTATGGCTGGCGTTGTGGGACGGGTGGCGCTGATCACCGGGGCGGGGAGCACGACGGGCATCGGCTTTGCGTGCGCCAAGGCGCTCGCGGCGGCAGGGGCACGAGTGGCAATTACCTCCACCACGGCGCGTATCTTCGAGCGGCAGGCGGAACTCGGCGCCAGTACCCATGCCGCGGTGGCCGACCTGACCCGGCTAGAGGCTGTGGCGGACCTGGTCGCGGGCGTCGCCGATCTGCTGGGGCCGGTGGATATTCTCGTCAATAACGCCGGCATGGTGCAGATGGGGCGCGACGAACCCTCCGTGCGGCTATCCGAGCAAAGTGATGAAGGTTGGGCCTACGGCCTTGCCATCAATCTCACCAGCGCCTTCCTTCTGACTCGTGCGGTACTGCCGGGGATGCGGGCCCGCGGCCACGGCCGGATAGTGCAGATGTCCTCGGTCACGGGGCCGCTTACGGGCATCGCAGGGTCCGGCACATATGCGGCTGCCAAGGCGGGGTTATTGGGCATGACCCGTGCGCTGGCGCTGGAAGAGGGGCCGCACGGGATCACCGCGAATTGCATCGGACCGGGCTGGATCGCCACCGGCTCGTCGAGTGAGGCGGAGCGGACCGCCGGCCGCTTCACCCCTATCGGCCGGCCTGGCAGGCCGGAGGAGGTGGCTCATGCCGCCCTGTTCCCGGCGGCCGACGAGGCGAGCTACATCACTGGCCAAATGATCGTTGTTGACGGCGGCAACACGATTCAGGAATACAAGGTGGCGCTGCCGGGGCTGTCGGATGACCGGCTCTCATCACGGCCAAACAGGTAAGCCATCCAGGCCCGCGGTTTCGGGCAGGCCGCAGATCAGGTTCGCATTCTGCACGGCCTGCCCGGCCGCTCCCTTGCCGAGATTATCGACCACGCCCATCGCAATCACCAGGTTGCGCTCCGGATCGGCGGCATAGCTGACGAACGCGAGGTTCGATCCGGTCGCCCATTTGGTTTGCGGCGGCTTGTCGGTCACGCGGACGAACGCCCGCCCTTCGTAGAAGAGGCGGGCCGCGTCCAGGCATTGGCCCGTGGCGGCGCGGCCGCGACAGTAAATGGTGGCGAGTACGCCGCGGGTCATCGGAACCAGATGTGGCGTGAACACCAGCCCGGTGGCGCTACCGCCACTCAGCTGCTCGATCGTCTTGGCGATCTCGGGCATGTGGACGTGCTTGAGCAAACCGTAGGGCAGCAGATTCTCGTTGCTCTCGGCGTAGCCCAGCTTGGTGTTGGCACCGCCCCGGCCGGCACCGGAGATGCCAGTCTTGGCGTCGATCACGATGTTGCCAGGCTCGATCAAATTGTTGACCAACAGCGGCGCCAGCGCGGTCAGCGTCGCCGCGGGGAAGCAGCCGGGGTTGGCCACGCGGATCTGGCCTTCGATCCGCTCTGGCCAGATATCGGCGAGGCCATACGCCCAACCCTCGACGTAGCGATGGTCGCCGCCGATATCGACGATCCTCACGTCGTTCGGGACGCGTTCCAGCGCTTCGGTCGAGGTGCCTGTGGGCAGCGACGCGAACAGCACGTCGAGCTTCGGCAGCGTTGCAGGGTTCCACGTCTCGATCACCAGCTCGGCCAATTTGGCCGGCACACCGGGAAAGCGGTCCCCCAACCGGCTGCCGGCGCTGCCTTCGCCCGCAGCGTAGATAAGCTCAAAAGAGGGGTGGCTCGCGACGAGGCGCATCGCCTCGCCACCGCCAAAGCCACTGATCCCGACAATGCCGACGCGAATGCTCATGGTGGTATCCTTCTCAGGTTCGGGCAAAACAAAACCCCCGGAGCCGAGGGCTGCGGAGGTTCAGGAACGCGGGCCGGGACCGCTCCGACGTGTGGGACTCAGGGTGAGGCCGTCACCACGCGGAAGGACGCTGATCGACGCGCGGCCCAAAACGCCGCCGCTCGGGTGAAGCGGCGTCGGCGTCGATCACAAAGGGTCTGGTTCCCGAACATGGGAGTCACCCTGTCGGGACTCATGTTCATCGTCAAGCGGAATGTCCGCTGCCCCAAAGCCGCGGCGCGCCGCTCGACCCCGGTCGATCCCCGGGTGCCCGCTTCGATCCGCCTCAAGGCCGTGGTTGTATGTGGCCTTCCAGCGCCATGGCGATCGCCGCCTCGGCATGAAGCGCGGTCGTATCGAAGAGTGGAACCGGACTATCCTCCGGCTTTACGAGCAACATGATCTCGGTGCAGCCGAGGATCACCGCTTCGGCCCCATCCGCGACAAGGCGGGCGATGATTTGGCGGTAGGCGTCGCGCGAGGCCGACACGACCTTTCCTGCCACCAACTCGTCATAAATGATCCGGTGGACGACGGCACGGTCATGTTCGTCTGGCACAACCACATCCAGACCGTGCACGTCCCGCAGCCGGCCTTTGTAGAAATCGTGCTCCATGGTGAAAGCGGTGCCAAGCAACCCGATCCTCTTGAGCCCGGCCTTCCTGATCCGCTGGGCCGTAGGATCGGCGATATGAAGCAGCGGCACCGATACGGCGTTCTGCACCGCCTCCGCCATCCGGTGCATCGTGTTCGTGCAGATCAGCAGCATGTCCGCCCCGCCCGTCTCGAGCCGCCGCGCGGCATCGATCATGCGAGCGGTCAGCCTGTTCCAATCTCCATCGTGCTGGAGGCGTTCAATCTCGGAAAAGTCGAACGACCAGAGCAGGCATCGTGCCGACGCGGTAGGTCCAAGCCGGTCGCGCACGCCCTGATTGAGGATCCGGTAATATTCGGCCGAGCTTTCCCAGCTCATGCCGCCGATCAGTCCGATCATTTTCATGCGGCGACGATAGGGATCGACAACGAGAATGCAATCGCCCCGTGCTCACCGGGCCGTGTGCCGACGGGTTTGCATCTAGCCGGCCGCGCACCGCGCGACGTGTCTGCAAATCGATTCGACAGTTGCCCGTGATGCGTCGGACCGGCTCGATCGGCCCGAAAATCGGCGCGCTCGCGAGGAGCCATCGTCGTGACGACGGCGCTGTCGGGAGACGAGTCATAAAATAACTTGCAAAACACAAGCGTTCTGCGACATCTTCAAAATATGCGAGGTACTTCGACCCAACACCCGCGCTCGGGTTGTCCGGTGAATGCGGCGCTGGAGATTTTCGGGGATCGCTGGTCGCTGCTGATCATTCGCGATCTGATGGTGCGTGGCTATCGCAGCTTCGGGGAGTTCCTCGGTGCTGGCGAGGGCATCGCGACCAACATTCTGGCGGACCGCCTGCGTCGGCTGGAGGCGGCGGCACTGCTGACGGTCGAACCCGCGGCGGGGGATCGCCGTGCCCGGCTCTACCGGTTGACCGAAAAAGGTATCGCGCTCGCCCCCGCGATGTTGGAACTCCTGATCTGGGCGGCCCGGCACGAGGAAACCGCCGCGCCCTGTGCCTTGATCGACCATCTGGCGAGCAATCGGGCGGAGGTGCTGGCCGAGACCTACCGCCGTTGGGAGGCGCGAGATCCGACGCCGCTGATCCCACCGTTCAGGCCAAGGTCGCCCGTGAAAGCATCGGCCCGGCGAAGAGCCGCCAAGTCAGGAAAGGAGCAACACGAATGAGCAAGGTCAGGGTTCTGGTCGGCACTCGCAAAGGCGCATTCATCCTTGCCGCCGACGGCGCGCGGCGTAACTGGTCGGTTTCTGGACCATTTTTCGGCGGGTGGGAGATTTTTCACATGAAGGGGTCACCGGCCGATCCCGATCGGCTCTACGCCTCGCAGAGCACCGGTTGGTTCGGCCAGGTGATGCAACGTTCGGACGACGGAGGCCAGAACTGGACCACTGTCGGCAATGATTTTCCGTACGAGGGGATTCCGGGTACGCACCAATGGTATGATGGAACGCCGCATCCCTGGGAATTCAAGCGGATCTGGCATCTGGAACCATCGTTGATCGATCCCGACACGGTTTATGCTGGCGCGGAGGATGCGGCGCTGTTCCGCTCCACCGACGGAGGCACGAGTTGGCAGGAACTAGCTGGTCTCCGACGCCATGGTACGGGAGCCAGTTGGATGCCGGGGGCTGGCGGCATGTGCCTGCATTCGATCGTGTTGGATCCGGGAAATGAGAAGCGCATGTTCATCGCCATTTCGGCGGCCGGCGCCTTCCGTTCCGACGACGGAGGTGGGACCTGGAAAGCGATCAATAAGGGCTTGCGTTCTGCTCACATTCCGGATCCGGATGCAGAGACAGGCCATTGCGTGCATCACATCGCGATGCACCCCTCGCGACCGAATACGCTCTTCATGCAGAAGCACTGGGATGTGATGCGTTCCGACGATTCGGGCGAAACATGGCACGAAGTAAGCGGCAACCTGCCGACCGATTTCGGGTTCGTCATCGACGTTCACGCACATGAGCCGGAGACCTTGTATGTCGTGCCGATCAAGAGCGACCAGGAGCATTATCCACTTGACGGTGCACTGAAAGTGTATCGCAGCCGCAGCAGCGGCGACTGGGAACCTCTGACTCGCGGGCTGCCCCAGCAAGACTGCTACGTGAATGTGCTGCGGGACGCGATGGCGGTTGATTGCTTGGAGGAATGCGGCGTCTATTTCGGCACTACCGGCGGGCAGGTCTACGCCTCCGCCGACGGGGGCGAGAACTGGACAGCGATCGTGCGAGATCTACCCGCTATCCTGTCCGTGGAAGTGCTGATTCCGGGCTCAATTCGCCCGGGATTCCGATATTAACTCGCCCGGGATTCCGGGAATTATTCGCCC
>JAJZVE010000319.1 GCA_021845835.1 Pseudomonadota bacterium
GCGGAACTGCGGGGCCGAGGGCTTCCATCGTGGCTTCCTCTATACCGATCGGGTGGAGATCCACGAGGTAGCCGACGGCCAGTCCCGCCCGCTCGCCTATAGCCGTGACCTGTTTACCTTCGGGAAAGTACCCGCGCCGGCACCCGGCGATCTGGGCTTCGCCGGCTTCCGCATCCACTTCCCGCTCAATCGCCCGGACTATTTCGACGAGGTTTGTGCGTTCCTGGGCGCGAGCTATTTCCGCGCGGTCGCGAAGGGCCAGGGCTATGGCCTGTCGGCCCGCGGACTGACGATCAGGACCGCGGATCCTGCCGGCGAGGAATTCCCCATATTCCGGGCCTTCTGGCTGGAACGCCCGATGCCCGGCGCGGACGCCCTGGTGATCTGGGCACTGCTCGACAGCCCGAGCACGACCGGCGCGTTCCGTTTTGCCATCCATCCGGGCACCGACACCGTGTTCGACACCGCGATGTCGCTGTATCCACGCGTCGCGTTGAAGGAAGTCGGCATCGCGCCGCTCACCAGCATGTTCTACTTCGGCCCCAACGATCGCGGCCGCGCCGACGACTACCGTCCGGCGGCGCATGATTCGGACGGGCTGCGCATGCTGACCGGCCGCGGCGTGCCGCTCTGGCGCCCGCTTGCCAACCCGATCAAGCTGCAATTTAGCGCGTTCGCCGATACGAGCCCCCTCGGCTTCGGGCTGATGCAGCGCCAGCGCGCCTTCGCCGACTACCAGGACCTGGAGGCGCATTACGAGAAGCGTCCCAGCCTATGGGTGGAACCGACGAGCGGCTGGGGACCGGGCGACGTGGACCTGGTGGAGATCCCGAGCAGCAGCGAGGTCAACGACAACATCGTCGCGTTCTGGCGGCCGAAGCTGTCGCTGCCGGCAAAGGCCCGGTTCGACGCCGGCTACCGCCTTCACTGGTGCTGGTCGGCCCCGGTTGTCGAGACGGTCGCCAAGGTGGTGCAGACCCGGATTGGCGCCGGGCACGACAAGGCGACGCGGCTGTTCATTATCGACTTCGCCGGCGATCGGCTGAAGACCGTCCCGACCGACGCGAAGCTGGTCGCCCGGGTCACCGCGAGACCCGGCCATATCCTGCACCCGATCGCCGAACCGATCGACCGGACCGGGCGGTGGCGCATCAGCTTCGAACTGGCGCCCGGCAACGCGACTCTGGTTGAGCTGACCGCACGGCTGATGGGCGCGGACGCGCCGATCTCCGAGGTGTGGCTGTACCGATGGACACCCTGACCGCACCGCCGGACGGTCCGGTCGCCGGCCTCGCATCCGGCTTCCGCCCGTTGCCCGAGGAGGCGCCGCTGGACATGCCGGTGCAGTCGTTGCGGCAGGCGGCGCCACGTCGCCGGCCTGTTTCCTCGCCCCGCGGCGTGCTGCTGCGCAGGGTCCTGGTGATCGGCGGCGCGGTGGCGATGACCGCGGAGGCCGCGCACGAGATGTACCTGGTGCTGCAGGTCGGCGGCCTGACCACGCTGGAAATCCTGGTGCTGGTGCTGTTCGTCGTGCTGTTCGCCTGGATAGCGCTCTCCTTCACAAGCGCGCTGGCCGGATTCTTCTCCCTGCTGTGCGGCGGCGGTAGCAGGCTGCTCGATCCGCCCGGAAGTCCCCTGCCGGCGCTGCGCACGCGCACCGCGCTGCTGATGCCTACCTATAACGAGCAGCCAGGGCGCGTCATGGCTGCGCTACAGGCGATCAACGAGGCACTACGCGCGGCCGGCGCTGGCGCGCAATTCGACAGCTTCATTCTGAGCGACACCACCGATCCCGACATCTGGATCGCCGAGGAGGCGGCGTTCCTGGCGCTGCGGCAACGCACCGACGGTGACGCGCACATCTTCTATCGTCGGCGGGCGCAGAACACCGAACGCAAGGCCGGCAACATCGGCGACTGGGTGCGCCGGTTCGGCGCCGCCTATCCGCAGATGCTGGTGCTGGACGCCGACAGCGTGATGACCGCCGCAGCCATCATCAGGCTGACGGCGGCGATGGAGCGGCACCCGGATGTCGGCGTGATCCAGACCCTGCCGATCATCGTCAACGGCAGCACCCTGTTCGCGCGGATGCAGCAGTTCGCGGGGCGGGTCTATGGCCCGATGATCGCGCACGGCATCGCCTGGTGGCACGGCGCGGACGGCAACTACTGGGGCCACAACGCCATCATCCGCACGCGCGCTTTCGCCGCGCAGGCCGGTTTGCCGCGGCTCACCGGCCGCAAGCCCTTCGGCGGCCACATCCTGAGCCATGATTTCGTCGAGGCGGCCCTGATGCGGCGCGCCGGCTGGGCCGTGCACATGGTGCCCGGGCTGGCGGGCAGCTACGAGGAGAGCCCGCCCTCGCTCGCCGACCTCGCGGTGCGCGACCGGCGCTGGTGCCAGGGCAATCTGCAGCACGCCGCGGTGCTGCCGGCGCGCGGCCTTTACTGGCTCAGCCGGCTGCATCTGCTGACCGGCATCGGCGCCTACCTCACCGCACCGATGTGGTTGCTGTTCTTGTTGGCGGGCATCCTGATCTCCCTGCAGGAACGCTTCGTGCGACCGGACTATTTCGGCACCCAGCCGTCCTTGTTCCCGCACTGGCCGGCGATCGATCCGGTGCGGTCGAAATGGGTGTTCGCCGGCACCATGGCCGTCCTGCTCGCGCCCAAGCTGCTGGGCTATGTCGCCCTGCTGGCGCGTCGCGCCGACCGACGGGGTTGCGGTGGCGCCCTGCGCGCGCTGGCGAGCCTGTTGATCGAGGTCGTCCTGGCCGGGCTGATCGCCCCGGTGGCGATGGTCACCCAGTCGATCGACGTGGCCGCAATCCTGCTCGGCCGGGATGCCGGCTGGCAGCCGCAGCGGCGCGACGACGGCAGCCTGCCGTGGCCGGACGTCGCACGCCGCTACCGGGGCGTCACGATCTTCGGAGCGGCGCTCGGTCTGGCCGCCTATCTGGTCTCGCCGTTCCTGTTCGTCTGGATGTCGCCGGTCGTGCTTGGCCTCGTGTTGGCCATTCCGCTGGCCGCGGTCACCGCGCGGCAGGATCTTGGCGTGGCGCTGCGCCGGCTCGGCCTGCTGCGTATCCCGGAGGAGGCGGCTCCCCCCGCCGAACTGGCCCGCGCCGTGGCGCTGTACGCCGCACTGCGGCAGGCGGGGGATGGCGCCCTGGCGGGCGTGCACCGGCTGCGGCACGACCCGTGCCTGCTGGACGCCCACCGCCGCATGCTTCCCCCCGGTCGTCGGCCGCAGCTGGATCCGATCGACGTGACGCAGGTAGTCGGGCTGGCGAAGCTCGCCGAAGCCAGGACGTTGGATCAGGCACTCGCCGCATTGACGATGCCGGAGCAGGCGGCCGTGCTCGCGCATGCGGGGGGCTTGGCGCGGCTGATGGCGCTTCGCGGGAGTTCCGACCAACCGGGCGGATGCGAGGGACGGCGGGAGATCCGCGCGTGAACCGTCGGTTTCGGCTCAGTTCGTCACGGAATCACCCCTTGTGTTGACTATGGCTGCACGCTGTGCCTGCACGGACGGGCGCGCCTGCAACCAAGGGGAGCCCGGCGCCGCGGGTGCGGACAAACCCGCCACGACCATCCCATCGGGGCTTCGGCGACAGACCCCAAGACGGCGTGAGGTTGGCGGCGGCGGATCATCTGCCCGGCCAGTGCGCCGGCACCCGGATGGTTTACCGGGCGGCGAGGATCAGCCTCAGGGTCGCCGCGCCCGCGCCGAGGCAGACGATCAGCCGGCGCGCGTGGCGGACCACGCGTCTCGGCAGACCGATCCGCCGGAAGCGTAGCGCCGTCCTCCGCCCGGTTTCGAGCCGGAGCTTGTCGCGGCCCGGCTGGCGGCGCCGAACTGGCTGGAGGCGCACGAGAGATACGTGCTCAATCCACTGTCTCACGACCCGCTGACGCAGCTCCCCGCCGCCGATGTCGAGGCGGCAATCCACGCTGTGGAGGCGCTCGTCCGTGCCAGCGGCAACGCCCGTGGCGCGGCGCCGAGCCGGTGACCAATATACCGCGCTGGCGGCGTTCGCAGGCGCCGGGACGGTCGGCGTTCGGGCGCGTGCGATGCATGACATCTGCACCAGAAATTGCGCCCGAACAGCGGCCGCGCTGCACGAACCGTGCATGTATCCGGGCGGCCGAGTACACCCGGATGCACGCGCTGGTCGTGCAGATCACCGTCCACGATGCGGTCTGCAAGCGCTTCATGAGCATTCCCGGCGTCGGTCCGGTGACCGCTTTGGCGTCCAAGACCGCGGTCGATGCGCCGGAGCGGTTCGTCCGATCGCGCGACGTCGGCGCGCATTTCGGTCTTACGCCGAAGCGCGAGCAGTCCGGCACGTCGATCGATTTTGACGGCCACATCTCGCGCCAGGGGGACAAGGAAATGCGCACATTGCTCTATGAGGCGGCGAGCTGTCTGCTGACCCGCAGCAAGGTGTGGACCAGCCTCAAGGCGTAGGGAATGAAGCTCGCCCGGCATCGCGGCCACAAGCGGGCGGTCACCGCGGTGGCGCGCAAGCTCGCTGTCATCATGCACGCGATGTGGCGTGACGGCACCGATTTCCGCTTCGCGGCCGTGCAGCCGGAGGCGGCGGCGACGGCGCTGGTGCCGGCATGACGACGGCACGCTGAGAGCAACGGGACAACACGAGATCCGCCTGCGGGCGGAGCTGCGACTGGTGGGTCTGATGAGGGTGGAGAGCGCGATATCTTGCCTGCTGTCGAGCCGTCCAACGACCGCCGGAACGCGCGGGAGTGACTGCGCCATGCCACCTTCCCGACGCCGACATGTGCCCCTGCGGCCATCGCAACCGCTGCGGGATCAGAGCACGCACGAGTGCATGGACCACCAGGCGCAGACGATCGCAGGAAAGCGTGGCGGAACGCCGTCTGTCGTAGTAGAAAGAGCAATGGAGGAGGTATGATACTATGGTACGAAAGAAGAACCTGAGTGGCCCGATTACGAGGGCAAGATAAAGGGAATCGGCACTGTTGGCCCCCGTTGCGACATGTTATCGTGTCTGCACATTGGGTTATCGACCGCGCCCACCGTGCCAACGGCCGACGGCTTGGCACGGCAAGTTCGCCGTAGCCCGGCCTTGCGAGCGGCCGTTCCGCAGTGCCGGCGTGATTCGCCGCTAGGATCGTCGCGGTCTCCAGGGGCGCGACGGCTGGCATCCGAGCACAGCGTTGCTTGAGTTATCTATTTATGATAACCATATCCCGTGACACCGCTCGGTGACCCATCGCTCGACACGCTGCTCGACCTCGACGGCCAGGTCCTGGTGGTGGACCCGGACGGCGGGCACTGGGTCCGGTTCGTCGTCGCCCGGGTTGCTGCCTCGCCCGAGAAGCCGCACGGCCTCGACTACTCGCTCACCCTGCACGGACCGGAGGGCGAGCGGCTGGTCGGCTTCGACAACGCCCACCCGGTCGGGCGGCAGAAGCGGGGCGACCCGCAGGATCACCGCCACCGGATGAAGACGATCCGGCCCTACGACTACCAGGACGCCGCCACGCTGCTCGCCGATTTCTGGGCCGACGTGGACTTGGTGCTGAAGCAGAGAGGAGTGCTGCCATGACGACGCTCAGGGTCGGCATCGCCAGCTACGACGAGATGAAGGCCCGCACCCTGGCGATCGCCCGCGGCGAGCACCATGTCGCCGCCGGCGAGCCGAAGGTTTGGTTCACCTCCACCGAATCCTTCGCCAAGGTCCTCTCCGCCGGCAACCGCGACCTGCTCCGCGTCATCGCCGAGCGGGCCCCGGGATCGCTCGACGAGCTCGCGGCGCTCACGGGACGCAAGAAGTCCAATCTCTCCCGCACGCTCAAGACCATGGCGGGCTACGGGCTGGTCCGGCTGGAACGCGGCGAGCGCGGGCGCATTGC
>JAJZVE010000320.1 GCA_021845835.1 Pseudomonadota bacterium
GCGCCGGGTCGGCGCCGGAACCCTCTCGCTCGGCAGCGCGCTCGACGGCGCCGGCACGATCACGGTGGCCGCCGGGGCGGCGCTGACCGCGGCGCAGCTCGGCGGCAGCCTGGATATCGTGGTGGGCAGCGGCGCCACGCTGCAGGTCGGCACGCTGGGCGGCCATGCCGTGGTGACGGTCGAGGCCGGCGCGCGCGTCAGCATCGCGGCGCTGTCCGGCGCGCCGACCATCGACTATGCCGCCGCGCCGGCCCTGGTGGCGCTGCCGGGCACCGGGGCGTTGCCGGTGACGCTGCAGAATCTCGGCTCGGGCGACCTGCTGGATTTCGTCGGCGTGTCGTCCTCGGTGCCGTCCTCGGGGCTGTTCGTGCAGCCGGGCGCCGCCGCCGCGTCCGGGTCGCTCGCCGTCACCGGCGCCTCGGGCGACAGCGCCAACCTGCCGTTCAGCAGCGCGCTGCCCTATGTCGCCTTCAGCGTCGCGCCGGATGCCAGCGGCGGCACGCTGGTGACGGCCGCCGCCTGCTATCGCGCCGGCACCCGCATCGCCACCGCCCGCGGCGAGGTGAAAATCGAGCATCTGCGCCGTGGCGACCTGATCCGCACGCTTTCCGGCCGCTTCGTCCGCGCGCTCTGGCTCGGCCGCCGCCGCATCGACTGCCGCCGCCTCGCGCGGCCGGAGCAGGCCTGGCCGGTGCGCGTCGCCGCCCACGCCTTCGCGCCCGGACAGCCGGCGCGCGACCTCTATCTCTCGCCCGACCATGCGGTGTTCGTCGATGGCGCGCTGGTGCCGGTCCGCTACCTGGTCAACGGCGCCTCCATCGCGCAGCGCCCGGTGGGGCGCGTGGAATACTGGCATGTCGAGCTGCCGGCGCATGACGTGGTGCTGGCCGAGGGGCTGCCGGCCGAGAGCTATCTCGATACCGGCAACCGCGCCGCCTTCGCCGGCATCCGCTACCGCCGGCCGCTGCCGCCGGCCGCCGCGCTGCGCCTGTGGCGCCGCCGCGCCTGCGCGCCCCTGCTGGCGTCCGGCCCGGCACTGGCCGCGCTGCACGCGCGGCTGCTGGCCCGCGCCGGGTCGCTCGGCCATGCGCTGACCGGGTCGCCGGCCCTGCGCGTGCTCGCCGATGGGCGGCCGGCGCGCGGGCTGGGCGAGGGGCGGTTCCGCCTGCCGTCCGGCACGCGCGAGGTGCGCGTGCTCTCGCGCAGCTTCGTGCCGGCGCATCTGGCCGGGCCGGGCGGCGATGCCCGCCGGCTCGGCGTCGCGGTCGCGCAGGTGCGGCTGGACGGGGCGGCGCTGGCGCTGGACGATGCGAGGCTTGCGCGTGGCTGGTATGCGCCGGAAGCGGGCTGGCGCTGGACCGGCGGCGAGGCAGTGATCGCGGCCGAAGGGGCGCGGGAGATCGCGCTCTCGGTCGCCATCGCCGGCCGCTACTGGCGGGCCGCCTGAGACGCTACTCGCCGGACAGTTCGCGCCGCCGCCGGTCGAGTTCCTCGCTGTAGCGGCGCAGCGCATAGGCTTCCGTCAGCAGGCCGATGACGCGCCGGCTGTCGGTGCCGTCCACCACCGCGAGCGCATCCGCCTCCGCCTTCTCGAAGGCGCTGACCGCTTCCTTGATGGTCATCTGCGGCAGCAGCATGTCGTCGCCGTAGTGCAGGATTTTTGCCAGCGGGGCGTTCTCGTCGGCGTCCGGCGCGTGCGCCTCCGGCACCAGCACGATGCCGACATAGCGGTCCGAGGCATCCACCGCGACCACGCGCGTGACGGCGCCGAGCGGGAAGTCGCGGCGGAAGGCGGCGATCGTGGTGTCCGCCTGCGTGGTGCGCATCTCGCGCCGCATCATGCGCGCGACCGTCAGGTTGCGCATCCAGCCGATATCGACCGCGCTGCGGATCGCCTCGCCGCGCAGGTGGAAGCGCCAGGTGGCGAAGCTGTAGCCGAAGGTGCGCCGCACCGTCAGCGCCGACACCGCCGCCGCCATCACCACGGCGATGGTCAGCGGCAGGCTGCCGGTGCTCTCCAGCGCCAGGAACGCCATGGTCAGCGGCCCGCCGACGATGGCGACGGCCAGCGCGCTCATGCCCACCAGCGCGCCCACCACCGGCGGCACCGCCTGCCCGGCGGCGACCAGCGCCAGCGCGCCGGTGAACAGCTTGCCCAGCAGCGCGCCGAGGAACAGCGAGGCGAAGAACAGGCCGCCGCGGAAGCCCGAGCCGATCGAGATGGCGGAGGCGAGCGATTTCAGCACGATCAGCAGCGCCAGGTGGCGCAGCGGATACGGCGCGTTCATCGTCACCTTCAGCGCCGCATGCCCGGACGAGAGCACCTGCGGCGAGATCAGCGCCAGCGTCGCCACCGCCAGCCCGCCGATCACCGGCCGCATCCAGGGCGGCACGCGGCTGCGGCGGAACAGGCTTTCGGTCAGCGTCACGCCGCGCATGATGGCGATGCCCATCAGCGCCGCCAGCATCCCCAGCGCCAGCACCGGCAGGTAATCGACCGGCGCGATCGCGGTCGGCAACTGGATGTCGAAGCTGTACAGGTCCGGCGTCAGCAGCCGCATCACCACGACCGCGACGATCGCCGAGCACACCACCGGCGCCAGCGTCGCCAGCGAATAGGTGCCGATCACCAGTTCATAGGCATAGAAGGCGCCGGTCAGCGGCGCGTTGAACGCGGCGGCGATGGCGCCGGCGGCACCGCAGCCCAGCAGCACGCGCAGGTCGTTGCGCCGCAACCGGAAGCTGCGCCCGAGCCAGGAGCCAAGGGCCGAGCCGATCTGCGTATAGCCGGCCTCCAGCCCCACCGAGGCGCCGACGCCGTTGGACAGCAAGGTCTGGCCGACCACGATCAGGCTGTCGTTCAGCGACATGCGCCCGCCATAGAGCGCGTTGGCCTCGATCGGGTCGATCGCCCGCCGCGGCCACCAGCGCGAGATTGCCAGCCCGGACAGCCCCATGCCCAGCCCGCCGAGCAGCAGCGCGACGAAGGTGCGGTAGTGATCGACGCTGACCTGTCCGCTCAGCCGCTCGCCGGGCGCAATGCCGTACAGCATCTCGTGCATGAACTGGGCGATCGTGCTCATGGCGGTGACCGACAGGCCGGCGGCGACGCCGACAAGCCCGGCCAGCACCACCAGCCAGATCTCGTCGGTGCGCACCAGCGCGCGCAGCGTCTGCGGCGCGTGCTGCACCCATTCGCCCAATGGGCGGCGCGGACGCGCGGGCGCGGGCTGGGCCTCACGGCGGGCGCTGCCCGCCATGGCGATCCGGTCGAGGACATTTCGGCGCCGCCGTCCGGCCTCTGCCGGCAGGCTGGCGCCGCCCAGGAAACCCGCCATCCGCACGCTCGAATCGGGACCGCGCCGGAAACCCGGCGCCACCCCTGCTACCGTCTCATCGCGGCATCAATGGGGCGGTTCGAACGCCCGATCAATCGCGACATGATGCAATTCCGCAGCATGCGGCGTAACTCTGTCGCCGCGTTGCATCAATGCCATCCGCACGAGAGGGTGAGGCGCGTGGAGCAGTTGCTGTCGGCCGTGGAGCGCCTGCTGCGCGGCCTGGATGTCCCGCCCCTGGCGGCGTTCCTGCCGCTGTGGCCGCCGCCGCCCTGGCCGTGCCGTACCCAGGCGCCGGCCAGCCTGCCGGTGCTGCGCTGGCTGGACGCCGCCTGCGCCGGCGGCGCGCCGGAGACGGCGCCGGTCCTGGCCGAACTGCGGACGATGGCGCCGCGCCTTGCCTGGGCGCAGACCTACACGACGGCCGACCGCGACGCCGCGTTCCTGGACCGGTACGGCTGGACCGAGTTGATCGGCACGCGCGGGCCGGTGCCGAGCGCGGACCTCGCCGCCGGATTCCTGCTGCTGGGGCCGGAGACGGAATATCCCGCGCATCGCCACGACGCCGAGGAACTCTACCTGCCGCTGTCCGGCACCGCCCTGTGGCAGCGCGGGGACGAGCCGTGGCGGTCGCGCGCGCCGGGGACGCCGATCCATCATCCGGGCCGCATGCCGCACGCCATGCGCACCGGGGCCGATCCGATGCTGGCGCTGTATCTGTGGCGCGGCGGCGACCTGGCCGAGAAATCCCGGTTCGACTGAGGGGTTTTCTTCCGCCCGCCGCATGCCATCTTGGCGCGGGCGAGGCAGGGAAGGCAAAGGATGCAGCCGCGATATTCGGAACTGTTCCGCGGCGGCAATGCCGGGCGGAGCGCTGTGGTCGGCGGCGGCATGATCCTGCACGCGCTCAACACCTTCATCGTCGCCACCATCCTGCCCTCGGTGGTGCGCGACATCGGCGGGCTGCGCTATTTCGCCTGGAGCACGGTGCTGTACGTGGTCGCCTCGCTGCTCGGCGGCGCGTTCTGCGCGCGGCTGCTGCAGCGCGTGGGGCCGCGGCACGCCTATCGGCTGGCCCTGGCCGGGTTCGCGCTCGGGTCGGTGACCTGCGCGCTGGCGCCCGCCATGCCGGTGCTGCTGGCGGGGCGGTTCGTGCAGGGGCTGGCCGCCGGCACGCTCTCGGCGCTGTCCTTCACCCTGGTGCGCACGCTGTTCCCGGCGCGGCTGTGGCCGCGGGCGCTGAGCCTGGTGTCGGTCGCCTGGGGCATGGCGACGCTGCTCGGCCCGGCGGTGGGCGGCGTGTTCGCGCAATACGGCGTCTGGCGCGCGGCGTTCTGGTCGGTCGCCGCGGCGGCGCCGCTGCTGCTGCTGCTGGTCGAGGTGTCGCTGCCGCGCGACATCGCCCGCCCGCCGGCACCGCGCACGGCGCTGCCGGTGGGCAACCTGCTGCTGCTGGCGGGCAGCGTGTTCGCCGTCTCGCTCGGCAGCATGTCGGCGCAGCCGCTGGCCAATGCGGCGGGGCTCGCGGCGGCGCTGGCCGGGTTCGTGGTGTTCGCGCGGCGCGAGGCATCGGGCGGCAAGCGGCTGTTCCCGGTCGGGGCGACCGACCCGCGTGCGCCGCTCGCCGCGACCTATGGCGCCATGATCATGCTGCTGGCCGGCACCACGCCGGAAATTTTCGTGCCCTATTTCCTGCAGACGCTGCACGGCCTGATCCCGCTGCACGCCGGCTATGTCTCGGCGCTGATGGCGCTCGGCTGGACCTTCGGCTCGGTCGGCACGTCCGGCGCCTCCTCGGCGCTGGCGCGCGCCGCGCTCGCGGCGGGGCCGGCGGTGCTGGCGGCGGGGCTTGCCGGGCTGGCGCTGCTGATGCCGCATGCCGGGCCGCCGGGCGCCGACCTCGTCGGCATGGCGGCGTCGCTGGCGGCGATCGGCATCGGGATCGGCATGACCTGGCCGCATCTCGGCGCGCGCGTGTTCGGCTTCTCGTCCGAGGCGGACCGCGACATGGCCGGCGGCTCGATCACCATGGTGGTGATGGTGGGCAGCGCGCTCGGCGCCGCGACCGGCGGGATGGTGACCAGCTTGGCCGGCATGTCCGCGCCGGGCGGCGTGGCGGGCGCCACATCGGCTTCCTCATGGCTGTTCGGCCTGTTCATCTTCGCCCCGCTGCTGGCCGCCCTGGCGATCCGCCGCTTGCCGGCGGTGGTGCGCCCCGCGGTCGTGGAATGACCGCGCCGGATGCCGAGTCGCTGCGCCGCGCCGCGGCAACGCTGGCGGCGGCGGGGATCGGGCAGCCGGCGCGGGAGGCGCGGCTGCTGGCGCGCGAGGCGCAGGACGCGGCGCACTTCGCCACCCTGGTCGCCCGCCGCGCGGCGCATGAGCCGATGGCCTTCATCCGCGGCCGGCAGGGGTTCTGGACGCTCGACCTCGCCGTCTCGCCGGCGACGCTGATTCCCCGCCCGGATACCGAGACGCTGATCGAGGCGGCGCTGGCCGCCTGTCCGCAACGGGACTCGGTGCGGCGCATCCT
>JAJZVE010000321.1 GCA_021845835.1 Pseudomonadota bacterium
TGACATATCATCTGGTGGAAGGCCATTGTAGGTCCATACAACGCTGACAACCGGGATACCGATATTGGGAAAGATGTCGGTCGGGGTACGAACGGCCGCCAGCACACCGAAAATCAGGATCAGCACGGCCAGAACAATGAAAGTGTACGGGCGCCGCAGTGCGACGCTCACGATAGCGATCATCCATGAACCCCGGTCAAGCCGAGCGAACGCCCTGACATGAAGCCTCGCGATGCTTCCGGTCAAGCATTGCCGGCACCGGACGATCATGCCATGCCGCGTCCAGCCGCCCCGCAGGCCAGCGCATTACCGGGTCGGCGGAGGCAAGGCACGTATAATCCGGTTTACCCGGACTTCTACCAGCCGGGCCGGCAATTGTCATCATCATGCCACACACGGGTTGCGCAGCCGCAACTAGGTTGCGCCGCACGCCGCCTCACGGGGCGGTGACGCTCATTTTTGGGCCGTTTGAGGGATTGATGCACCGGAACATACTCAGCAGGGTCGCGTTGTTCGCGGCCACGGCACTCGTCGGCGGCGTGCTCGCGCAGCCGGCGGCCGCGCAGACCGACACGCAGATTCAGTCGATCCAACAACAAATCCAGGCGCTGCAGGCGCAGCTCAAGCGCGTGCAGGCGGACGCGGCGGCGCGCGACAGGCAGCTGAAGGCGGCGCAGGACCAGGCCAAAGCGGCGCAGGACCAGGCTGCGGCGGCGCAGGACCAGGCCGCGGCGGCGCAGGCGCAGCAGCAGGCGATGCAGGCCAAGATGGCTGAGCTGCCGGTGACAGCGCCGGCGCCGGTGCCGGCGGAAAAACTGCCGCTCGGCACCTTTCGCGTCGGCGGCGTGACGGTGACGCTGGGCGGGTTCGCCGCGGCCGAGGGCGGCTACCGCTCGGCCAATCAGGCGGCCAGCATCGACACCAGCTTCAACGGTGGTATCCCGCTGCGCAACAGCCCGAACTACTACATCCCGGAATACCGCTTCACCGCGCAGCAGAGCCGCTTCTCGCTGCTGGCGCAGGGCCAGGTGGACCCGGCGACGACACTCACCAGCTACATGGAAACGGACTTCCTGGCCGCCGGCAGCTCGTCCAACAGCAACCAGAGCAACAGCTATGCGCTGCGGATGCGGCATTTCTACGGTACCTACGACAACACCGACACCGGCCTGCATGTGCTGGGCGGTCAGGCGTGGTCGCTGGCGACGCCGTACCGCGTCGGCCTGGTGCCGCGCCAGGAGAACGTGCCGCTGACCATCGACGCACAGTACGTCGTCGGCTTCAACTGGGAGCGGCAGGCGCAGGTGCGCGTGGTCAAGGACTTCGCCGACCATCGCATCTGGGCCGGTCTGTCGGTGGAAAACCCGCAGACGATCTTCGGCGGCCCGGCCGGTCCGAACTGCCTGACCGGCGCGCAGGCGCTGACCGGCATCGGCGGCGGCACGCAGGAAAGCGCCCAGTGCGGCGGGCCGAACGTCAACTCGATCCAGAGCTACAGCGACAATTTCGCGCCCGATATCATCGCCAAAATTGCCGCCGACCCCGGCTTCGGCCATTACGAGTTGTGGGGCCTGCTGCGCTTCCTCGACGGCCATGTGTCGTATGCCTCGACCGGCTCCGGCCAGAACTTCACCACCACCGGCCAGGGCATCGGCGCCGGCATGATCATCCCGGTGATCCCGCGCATGCTGGAATTCCAGCTGAACGGCCTGATCGGCCAGGGCATCGGCCGCTACGGCTCGGCGCAGCTGCCGGACGTGGTGTTCAAGCCGAACGGCGCCCTGGCGGCGCTGCCGGAATATCAGGTGATGGGCGGGTTCGTCGGCCACCCGAAGCCATCCATCGACATCTATCTGTACGGCGGCGCGGAAGAGGCGTCCAACAAGGCCTATGACATCGGCGGCAAGGCCTACGGCTACGGCAACCCGCTGGTGAACCTGGCCGGGTGCGAATCGCAACTCGGCGCCTGCGCGGCCAATACCTCCGGCGTCGTGGAAGGTACCATCGGCGCCTGGTGGCGCTTCTTCAAGGGCGACTTCGGCACCATGCAGGCCGGCCTGCAATACGAGTATCTTGACCGCAATACCTTCGCCGGCGTCGGCGCGACCAAGGGCAGCGTGATCTCCCCGTCGGGCAACGAGAACGTGGTGTTCGTCAGCTTCCGCTACCTGCCGTTCCAGTAAGACGGCCGGACCACCAGAGGGGCTGGTGGCTCGCGCCGGATCACGCCGGCGCGGGCTGCCGCCGCTCCGCGGCGGCGATGGCCGGCGCGGCGGCCTCGATGCCGTTGCCGTCCTCGCCGGGACCGGCCAAAATCACGAACGTGGCGCCGCTGCCTTCCTGCGGCGCGCGCAGCGCCAGCCGGAATTCATGCAGCCGCACGATCGCGCCGACGATGCTGAGGCCGAGCCCGTGGCCTTCGGTGTGGCGGCTCGCCTCGCCGCGGTAGAATCGGCGCAGCACCGTCGGACGCTCCGCGGCCGGAATGCCTGGACCGGTATCCTGGACGCTGAATGCCGCGGTGCCGTTCTCCAGCTCCACGGCGAGCCGGATGCGCCCGCCCTCCGGGGTGAACTTGACCGCGTTGTCGAGCAGGTTGGCAATCGCCTCCATCAGCAGTTCGGCGTCGCCGGACACCACCGGCCTGGCCGCGAGGACGAGTTCCAGGGTCAGCCGATGCTCCTCGCAGACCGGCTGGTAGAGGTCGTAGGCCTCGCGCGCGATGTCGGCGAGGCTGACGCTGCCGAAGCCGCTGCGCCGCCGTCCGGTCTCGATCTCGCCGATGCGCAGCAGCGCGGTGATGATGACGATGGCCTGGTCGAGGTCGGCGACGGCCGTGTCCACCACGCCGCGCAGGGCCGACAGGTCCTCGGCACCGTTGCGCCCCCGCTCCAGCTTGGCGCGGGCGCGCGCCAGCGGCGTGCGCAGGTCGTGGGCGATGTTGTCCCCGACCCCTTTCACTTCGAGCAACAGCCCCTCGATCCGGTCCAGCATCCGGTTGATGCTGACCGCCAGCCGGTCCAGATCGTCGCGGCCGCCGCGGGCCGGCAGGCGTTCGTGCAGGTCGCCGCGCATGATGCGCTCGATGGTCTCATGCACCACCTTGACGCGGGCCAGCGCCCGGCGGCTGAGCAGGGCGCCGGCGGCGAGCGAGAGCAGGAAGGCCGGGATCAGCCCGAGTTCCAGCGCGTTCAGCACCGGCTCGCGCAACTCCGCCAGCACCGCGATATCGCGAGCGATCACCAGCACCTCGCCGCCCGGCAGGCGTCGGGCGACCGCCCGTACCACGGCGAAGCCGGGCGCCTCCGGCTCCACGCCGGCGGCACTGACGCGGTGCGCCTGCCCGTCGATCGGCAGGCCGACCGGGATGTGCCGCAGGTTGCCGGCGAGCAGCTGCCCGTCGGCGTCGAACAGGCCGACGAAGGCGGCCCGGAACAGGTCGCCGGCCAGTCGGCGGCCGACGCTGCGCACGATCTCCGGCTCGCTCTCGCCGGCCATCACGGCGGCCTCGCTTTGCAGCAGCGTGTCGATGCGGGCGGTCTCGAAGATTTCCGTCTGCCAGTAGATGAAGGCGAACAGCAGCAGCGTTACCGCAGCGATAGCGGCCGCGAAGGCGGCGGCAAGGCGGAACGGGGTGGAGCGGAAGATTTCAGTCTGGAACACGGAAGATGAAACCGGCCCCACGCACGCTCTGGATCAGCGGCGCCTCACCCGGCCCGTCGAGCTTGCGGCGCAGCCGGCCGATATGCACGTCCACCAGGTTGGTCTGCGGCAGGAAGCGATAGTGCCAGACGTCCTCCAGCAGCATGTCGCGCGTGACCAGCTGGCCCGGCCGGCGCATCAGGTATTCCAGCAGCTTGAACTCGCGCGGCAGCAGATCCAGCGGCCGGTCGCCGCGCCGGACCGTGCGGTCGATCAAATCCATCTCCAGCGGGCCGACGCGCAGCACCGTCTCGCGCAGGTCGATCGGCCGGCGCAGCAGCGCCTCCACACGCGCGGCGAGCTCCATGAACGCGAACGGCTTGCTGAGATAGTCGTCGCCGCCGGCCTTCAGGCCGCGCACCCGGTCATCAACGGCGGAGAGCGCGCTCAACACCAGGACCGGCGTGCGGATGCCGAGCGAGCGCAGGCGTTCGATCACGCTCAGACCGTCCAGGCCGGGCAGCAGCCGGTCCACGATCAGCAGGTCGAAATGCCTGGCCTGCACGGCGCGCAGCGCCACGGCGCCGTCGCCGATCTGCTCGACCACGTAGCCGCGGCCGATCAGGTCGTCGCGCACCTCGTCGGCGATGCTCTGGTCGTCCTCGACCAGCAGGATATTGAACTTGCGGCCGGGCGTTGCGCGCGCAGACCCCGCGGCCACGTCCCGGTCCTGGTCGATCATCGGCATAAACGGCTCCCGCACGGCGTCGGGCAGTGTTAAGCACATCCCGCCGGCCCACAACTAAAACAGGCTTCACCGGCAGCCGCCAGCCCTGATGGTGCGTTGAGAGGCGTGCGATGACGTGGAATTTAATGGTGCCGGCCCGGCACCGGAAGGAACAAGCCGCCATGGAATCACGTGTCGGCCGGGGTGGCGCATGAGCGGACAGGCCACGCCGCCGATGCCGGTTCGCTGCGCCGCCTGTGCATTCTGGGGGCATTTCAACGACTCGGTCGGCGTCTGCCGCCGCCGGGCCCCGCAGCCGGCGAGCGGCAGCGACAGGGAAACCGTGGCCCATTGGCCCGAGACCTTCGCCGAGGAGGGATGTGGCGACGGCAGGCCAAGCGGTGCCACCCCTGGACCGCTGGCCTGCCAGGAATGCGCCTACTGGATGCAGGGCGCGGCGGACGGCGGGCTGGAGCCGGTGGATTTCAACGACCAGCCCCGTGCCTGGTGGCGCCGCGCCGGGCGCTGCGTGCGCCATTCACCGCTGCCGCTCACCAGTCCCGGCGCCCGCCTGGTCTGGCCGGCGACGCACGCCAGCGACGGCTGCGGCGAAGGGGCACCGCGCGGTCCGGCGCCGCCCGAGCAGTTGCACCAGAGCGACTGACCGCTCAGCCGCCGGCGTTGCCGCCCGGCGGCTGCCAGCTCACCGCCGGGCTGCACCGGTGCCAGGTTTCGATCGGCGCATCCGGCGCCGTGCGCAGCTGCATCGTTTCCTCATTGAGCAGGCGCAGCTCCACCGTCGCGCCGGCGCCGGGCTCTCCGGCGGGCACGACGTAGCTGAAGTAGTGCCGGGAATAATTGCCGCGCGTGGCATTGCCGGCCGGGGTGACGATCACCGGCCCGTCAATGGTCAGCCGCCGCGCCGGCTCCCGGCACCAGGCGCCGTCGATCACGTCGGCGCGGGCCGCCGCCGTGCCCGCCATGATCCCGACGGCCGCCAGCGCCGCCGCCCGTTGCCATGCCATCGCCGTCCCTCCCGCCTGACCCGGGAGGAATCTAGGCAGGGCGCGGCGTGCCTCAACAGGGCGGCGTTGATCCGCGGCGCGCGTCGGGGCAGGCTGTGGCGATGACCGTCATGCCAGCGCGCAGCGGTGCCGCGCCGTGCGGCGACCGCGTCAGCATCCGGCTCGATCTCGCCTGCGGGGCGCGGATCGGGCCGGGGAAGGTGGCGCTCCTGGAGGCGATCGCGCGCACCGGCTCGATCTCGGCCGCCGGGCGGGCGCTGCGCATGTCCTACCGGCGGGCCTGGGAGCTGGTGGAGGACCTCAACCGCCATCTCGGTGCCGCCGTCGTGACCACCGCTGCCGGCGGCAGCGGCGGCGGCGGCGCACGGCTGACCGCGACGGGGGCGGCGATCGTCAGCGAATACCGGGCCCTGGAAGCCGAGGCGACGGCCAGCGCGGCGGCGCGGCTGGCGGCGCTGGAGCGC
>JAJZVE010000322.1 GCA_021845835.1 Pseudomonadota bacterium
GTGCAGCGGCGCGCGCTCATCCATCGTCACGCCACGCACCCTCACGGGCCGGTCCCTCCCCGTCCGGCCAGCGGCATCTGGATCGCCCCCCTGCGGCGGCGCAACCAGCCGCCCGACCGTGTCGGGCCAGCCCCAGGATCGGCCCTCGTCCGGGGTTTTGCCCCGGTTGCCCGGCGGCGCACCGGTTTCACCGAACTGCCCTGGAAGGGCCTTCACATAGCCGTTGACAGGGCCGCCCGGCCCGTCGCACACTTCAGATGTGATGCTTATCAGTTCATCCGATGAACTACCATTTATCCCGGCGGCTTCGACACCGCGGCGCACGCCCTGCGTGGGATCGTCGTGCACAAACCGAACTCACGGCCGTGGAACCATCCGATGAACAAGGCTGCTGCACTCACTGCCGGCACGAAGTAGCAATGCACCGGCCATCGATGATCATTCCGCAACGATGCACGCAGAAGACAGGGCCGGCACACGCCTGTCGAAGATCGCGCGCCGCGGCGCGCAACATGACCGATCGCCGGATACCGCGGCGGACGGCAGGCACGACGAGCCGGCACGGTGCTGCACACCTCTACGCGGCCGCACGGGCATCCTGCGGCACATCGGCCAGACTGCAAAGGGAAATGACCGGCATGCTGCCAAGACGCACAAACGGCCGAATTCGCCGGCCAGACGCGCCGCAGCGCACGCGCGCCCACCGTCGCTGGCACAGCCGCAGTATGCCAGCGTCTCGCTTCAGGTAAGACGTCCACGGGAAAGATCGGGAGGTAAACAATGTCCATCACCAACGCCGCCCAGGCCGCCAGGCTCACGCCCACGGTCCCGGGTTTCGACTTCGACGAAAGTTCCGACCTCGAACAGTCGCCCGCCTGGTTCCTTGACGGCACCCATTCGGTTCCGCCGTGGACACCTCTGTTCGGCTGGTTCTGGATCAATTTTTGCCGGCACGGGATGCAGTACGGCGCCGAACAGCTCTCATTGCCGACCGTCAAAGGATGGGACTGGCGATTCAGGAACGGCGGCGGCTACCTGACATTGCTGCTGGTCAAGACGGAGGCCGAGCAGCAACAGCGCGAAGTGCGTTTCCGTGAAGCGATCCGGCCGTTTGTCGAGGACTACGACGGACTCTGGCGCAGGCAGCTCAATGAGATCCTGGGTCGGTACGAGGAGCTGAAGCGGCTCGACCTCGATCGCGCCAGCAACACCGAGCTCCTCGACAACTTCGAGCAGACGATCAACGTGTGCCGGCGCATGTGGGAAATCCACATGTACATGATGTACGGCACCTACACGGCCTATATCCTGTTCGAGAACATGTGTCGCAATCTTTTGCAGATCGACGACACCAACCCGCTGTTCCACCGGCTCATCACCGGCTTCGACAACAAGGTTCTGCAGGTTGACCGGCGGATCTGGGAATTTTCCGGCCGCGCCGCGCAGATGGGGCTGGCGGACGTCATTCTGCACAGCGAGGCCAAGGACATCGTGGCCACCCTCGAAAAGTCGCAGAACGGACGCGCATTCATGCAGGAGTTTCGCGCGTTCCTGAACGAAGACGGCTGGCGAATGCAGCGGATGTCGGAAATCAATCTGCCGACCTGGATCGAGGATCCGACCCCGCCGCTGACCAATCTCAAGCAGTTCCTGGCGGAAGGGAGCGGCTTCAATCTCGATCGGGAGCGCGCCGAGCTCAGTCTTGCGCGCGAAGCCGCGGAGAAGGACGTGCTGGCGAGGATTCCCCTCGACCAGAGGGGATGGTTCACGACGCTGTTGCGGCTGGCGCAGAAATCCGGTGTCTTCAGCGAAGAACACGACCATTATCTGGATCTTTACACGCACGCCTTGATGCGCCGCTCGGCCCTGGGGATCGCCCGGCGTCTCGCCGATGCCGGGACCATCACCGCTCCCGATGACATCTTCTTCGTCATACCGGAGGATATTCGCAAGGTCGCCATCAATCCCGACCAGTTCGACCTCAAGCCGATCGTGGCACGCCGCCGCGCCGAGTGGGAGGGGTGGTGCCGGACACCAAACCCTCCGGTCATCCTGAGGGACGGCTTCGACATGAACCAGGCAATGGCCGTGCTCGTGAAGTCGAACGACCCGATTGCCCTGAAGGTGGTGGTGGGATCGATGCCGGTCGTGCGGCCGGAGCTCAAGGCCGACCTGCACGGAACCTGCGGATCGCCGGGAATCGCCGAGGGGCCGGCGCGCGTGATCATGAGCGAGGAGCAGTTGGCCGAGGTCCGACCAGGCGAGATCCTCGTCGCTGCGACGACCTCCCCGAGCTGGACGCCGGTATTCTCCTTCATCAAAGGTGTGGTTGTCGATCGCGGCGCCTCGCTGTCGCATGCGGCGATTGTCGGACGCGAATACGGCATTCCCGTGCTGATGAACGTGTTCGTTGGAACGCAGCAGATCCGGACCGGGCAGCGCATCCGACTGGACGCCAACCTGGGCGTTCTCTTCATTCTCGACAAATAGTGCTCTTCTGCGAATCGACAGGCCGCGCCCGCGGCCTGCCGAATCCACGGCAACGACAAGGGAGCACCACATGACGTCGAAGAAATGGATCTATGCGCTGGAAGAGCTGGGGCAGGATCATTTTGCTCTGGTTGGAAGGAAATGCGCAAACCTTGGAGAGATGACCAGGCTCGGGATGCGCGTGCCGTCCGGGTTCGCGATCTCGGTGGACGGCTTCGAGACGTACATGCGCGAGACCGGCCTCGGCAGCAGGATCAAAGCCTATTTCGAAACCCAGGGCGATGATTTGAAGAAAAGCATCCAGCGGCAGATGGATGCCGGCCGGGTCGTCCAGGAGATGTTCGCCACCACCCCGTTGCCGGCCAGCATCGCCGACGCGATCGCGATCGATTATGAGGCGCTGTGTGCGCGGTTCGGCGAAAGCGACCTGCCGGTCGCGGTGCGGTCGAGCGGGGCCGTCAGCATGCCGGGGCAGATGGAGACCTACCTCCATGTTCGCGGCAGCGCCGACGTGACGCGCCGCGTCGTCGAAGTGTGGAAGAGCACGTTCAATACACGGGCCATCGCGTTTCGCCTGGAACGAGGGATACCGGTGGACACGGCACCGATCGGCGTTGCCGTCATCCGGATGGTCAATGCCAAGTGCGCGGGCGTGGTCCTGACGGTCATTCCGACCACCGGCGACATGGAGCACGCGGTGATCGAGGGCAATTGGGGCCTGGGCGAAGCGGTGGTCAGCGGCGACATCACGCCCGACAGCTTCATCGTGAACAAGGCGACCCTGGCGATCGAACGGAACGTGAGCCGCAAGGCGAAGTGGGTGGTTCCGACCGGCAACGGTACAGCCAAAGCGGACGTGCCCTTGCATCTGCAGGAACTGCCCTGTCTGGCGGACCCGGAGATCCACGAACTCGTTCGCATCGCCGTCAACGTGGAGAAGCACTACGGCGTGCCGCAGGACATGGAGTGGGTGGTGGACCGGGATCTGCCGTTTCCGGAGAATGTGATCTGGGTGCAGACGAGGGCCGCAAAGTTCACTCCGCAGCGCAAGAATGCGGATGCCGAATACATCATGGACCAGATGGTGAGCCTGTTTCGCCGCTAGCCGGAACCGCCATCGCACGCGGCCGGGCCATGTCCCGTCCGTCACACCGGCAGCAAGATGCCCGGTGGTTCCGTCGTTATTGGCCGCAAGGGAAATCACTCAACGCAGCGGGGAGGCAGAGATGAGCGATCTCGGGCTGGCGGGCAAAGCCGCCATTGTCACGGGAGCAGCCGGCGGACTCGGCTTTGCCTTTGCGGAGGGGTTGGCGCGCGCCGGCGCCCGGGTGGCGATCGCCGACCTCAACGGCGACGCCGCTCGCAAAGCGGCAAGCACGCTGTGCGTCGAGGGCGGCCAGGCGATCGCGGTGACAGCGGACGTGGCCGACGAGGTCTCGGTCGGGGCGATGGTCGATCGGGTGGTCGGCGCCTACGGCGCGGTGGACATCCTGATCAACAATGCGAGCATCTACGCCGGGCTCCAGCGCAAGCCGTTCTACGAGGTCACGGCGACGGAGTGGGACCGGGTCATGAGCGTCAACCTCAAGGGCCCGTTCCTCTGTGCCAGGGCGGTCTATCCGCACATGAAGGGCCGCGGCGGCAAGATTGTCAACGTGGCATCTGCGACCGTGTTCAGCGGTTCACCGCTATGGATGCATTACGTGGCGTCGAAGGGCGGCGTGATCGCCATGACGCGCGTGCTGGCACGCGAACTCGGCGACGACGGAATCACGGCGAACGCGCTGGCGCCCGGCTTCACTTTGACCGAGGCCAGCCGCGCGGCGATTCCCGACGCCGAGACCTATGGCGTCTCTCGCGGTGCAATCCGCCGCGCGGCCGTGCCCGGCGACATGGTCGGCGCCTGCCTGTGGCTGGCCTCGCCGCTCAGCGATTTCGTCACCGGCCAGACCGTGATCGTCGATGGCGGGCGGCAATTCATCTGAACGACAGGGGAGGAGACAGGCCATGACCGTCGCCGGCACGGGCAGGAAGGGCATCGTCATCATCTGCAACCTGGATACGCGGGGCGAAGACATCATCTTCGTCAAGCAACTGATCGAAGGCCGCGGCCACGAGGCTATCCTGCTCGATTTCAGCATGGAAGAGCCGCCGCCACTGGCCGGCGACGTGACCTGTGACGAGGTGGCAAGGCGTGGCGGCCTGCCGATCGAGACGGTGCGCCAGTACTATCGCAGCAACCGCGAGGTGGCGACCAACAACCAGATCGCCGGGGCCACAGCGATCGTTGCTGACCTGATGCAACAGGGCCGGGTGCATGGGGTGATCGGCATCGGCGGCGCGACCTCGACGCTCGTGTCAACGGCGGTGATGCAGCGCCTGCCGTTCGGCATGCCCAAGCTGATGGCGTCGCCGATGGCAGCCCACCCCTACTACATCGACCGCTTCGTCGGCACGCGCGACATCACCATGCACAATACGGTGCTTGACGTCGTCAGGATGAACCCGCTGCTGAAGGCGCAGATCATCAACGCCGTGGGCGCCATCTGCGGCATGGTGGAGATGACCCTGGGCACCGAGTTCCGCTTCGACAAGCCGGTGATCGCAGTCTCGGCATTCGGCTTCGCCGAGATGGCGGCGCAGGCGGCGGTGGCGATGCTGGAGGTGGCCGGCTTCGTGCCGGTGGTCTGCCATTCGCAGGGCCGGGGCGACAAGGCGATGGAGGAGATGATCGCCGAAGGCCGATTCCAGGGCGTGCTTGATCTGTGCATCGGCGGCATTACGGAAAACCTATTCCACGGCAACCGCGATCCCGGCCCCGACCGCCTGATGGCGGCGGTGCGGCGCGGCATCCCGGCGGTGCTGGCGCCCTGCGGTTTGGACATCATCAGCTACGATGGGCGGCCGGATATGCAGGAAGCCACGCGGGACCGTCCGCGCTACGTCCAGGATTCGATGCGTGCGCATGTACGCACCACGGCCGACGAACTGCGCCGCGCCGCAGACGTCATCGCCGAGCGCCTCAATCAGGCCACCGGGCCCTTTACCTTCCTGGTGCCGCTGCGCGGCTGGTCGTCACTGGATCGGCCCGGCATGCCCATCTATGACCCCGCAGCCGACGCGGCCTTCGTCGCCAGACTGCGCGAGAGGCTGGTGCGCAAGGACGCCATCAAGGAGGTGGACCTCCATCTCTACACGCCGGAATTCGCCAGGGTCGCGGTCGATGAGTTCGTCCGCCTGTTCGCAGCCACGTGCGTCGTCGCGCCTTCACGCTTGACATCGCCGGCCGCAGGACGATAAAGTTTGTCAGTTCATCAGGTAAACTGACAGCACCGGGGGGGGAGACCATGGCGGACGC
>JAJZVE010000323.1 GCA_021845835.1 Pseudomonadota bacterium
AATTCGGCCGGCCGATCGGGTCGTTCCAGGCATTGCAGCATCGCGCCGCCCATCTCTACTGCGAGATTGAACTGTTGCGGTCAGCGGTGCTGGCGGCCGGCCAGGCGCTGGATGCGGGTACCGACACCGCCGGGCCGATTGTGAGCATGGCCAAGGCGAAGGCGGCCGAGGTGGCGCGTCTGGCGGTATCCGAGGCGGTGCAGATGTTCGGCGGCATGGGCATGACCGACGAGATCGATATCGGCCTGTTCATGAAGCGGGCACGGGTGGCGGCCGAACTGCTCGGCGACGCCGCGTTCCATGCCGACCGGGTCGCTTGCTACCGCGGCTTCTAGCCGTAAACGCCGTAAGGAAATGGGACGGCAACGGAGGATTAAGTTGCGATGACGATTCGGTACGACGGGCGGGTGGCGATCGTTACCGGCGCTGGCAATGGCCTGGGGCGCTGTCACGCCCTGCAACTGGCGGCGCGCGGCGCCAAAGTGATGGTAAACGATTTCGGCGGTGCCCGCGATGGCACCGGCGGTTCCTCTGCCGCCGCCGAAGCGGTGGCTGCGGAGATCCGCGCCGGCGGCGGCGAGGCGATGGCGAACGGCGCCGATGTTTCGCGTTTCGAGCAGGTGGCGGCCATGGTGGAGGACGCCAGGTCGGCGTGGGGCCGCGTCGACATCCTGATCAACAACGCGGGCATTCTGCGCGACAAGTCTTTCGCCAAGATGGAGTTGGCGGACTTCCGCGCCGTGGTCGAGGTCCATCTGATGGGCACCGTCAACTGCACCAAGGCGGTGTGGGAGATCATGCGGGCGCAGAACTACGGCCGGGTCGTCCTCACGACCTCCGGCTCCGGCATCTACGGCAACTTTGGTCAGGCCAACTACGGCGCCGCCAAGGCGGCCATGGTCGGCCTGATGAACGTCCTGCATGCCGAAGGGGCAAAGAATGGCATTCGCGTCAGCACCCTGGCGCCCACGGCGGCCACACGCATGACCGCGGAAATGCTGCCGCCCAAGGTACTCGGTCTGATGGCTCCCGAGGCGATCACACCGGCGGTGCTCTATCTGGTGAGCGAGCAGGCGCCGTCACGCGTCATTTTGGCGGCGGGGGCGGGCTGCTTTGCGGTTACTCACATCCTCGAATCCGAGGGGGTCTTTCTGCCCGAGGCGGAGCGCACGCCCGAGACCATCGCCGCCCGCTTCGCCGAGATCGCCGACGTCGCCACAGCGCGGCCGCTGGCGAGCGCCTTCGAGCAGACCGATCGGTACGTGCGCCGGGCCGCTGCCGCGCTGGGTGTCACCCTGGCGGAGAATGAGCCGGCGTCGGCAAGGTAATAACAAACGTCGTAGCGCCGGCGTAGAGGCGATCCGCGGTAGTCATGCGAGGCAGGGGAGGATGGTGGAGATGGATGTGCGTGAGAAGACCTATCTGGGCGTAGAAATCGGCCGCTTCACCACCAATCTCCGCTTCGAGGATCTGCCGGCCGACGTCATCGAGAAGCTGAAGATCTGTCTGTATTTCAACCTCGGAATCAGCGTCGCCGGTGCACCGCTGGTGCGTGACGGCGTCGCCGCCGTGTCGCACTTTCCGCTGGCGGCCGGAACGGGGTCGCGTGTCTTCGTCGAGGGAACCGAACTGCCGCCGACGGAAGCCGCCTTCGCCAACGCGATCATGATGCATGCGCGGGCGCAGGATGACTTTCAGCACTGCGCCAACGCCCACATCGGCACTGTGGCGACCCCGGCGACGCTGGCCCTTGCGGACTTGCGCGGCGCCGACGGGCGCACCTTTCTCGCCGCCATGGCGATCGCCTATCAGGTCGCCACCGTCCTCGGCGACGGCTTTGCCGCGATCACCACACCCCGCGGCTTCCGCGCCAGCGGCATCTATTCGACGCCGGGCGCGGCGGCCGGTTGCGCCCGCATGCTGGGGCTGAACGAACGGCAGTCGGCCCATGCCGTTGGCCTCGCCGCCAGCTTCGCCGCTGGCATCGGTCAGCCCTGGGTGGCGGGAAGCATGGAGTGGCGTCTTCAGGTCGGCCAGGCGAGCCGCAACGCAGTATTTTGCGCGTTGCTCGCCGAAGCTGGCTGCGACGCTGCGCCCGACGCTTACGAGGGGCAATACGGCTTCTACGCCGCGCATGCCCAGGCAGACGTCGATGTCGCGGCGATGGTGGCGAGCCTCCACGGACCCTGGCGCACCGATACCATCGCCTTCAAGCCGCTGCCGCTCTGCGCGATCAATCAGGGGCCGGCGTTCAACGCCTTGGCGTTGGCGCGCACGCTCGCCGTCGCGCCCGAAGAGATCGCCACCATCGAAATCCAGTTGCCCGATGACGACGCCGCTTATCCGGGGATCGCCGCCACCGGTCCGATCACCAGCGCTGGCTCCGCTCTGATGCGGACGGCCTACGTCGTGGCGGTCTGCCTCATCAATGGCCGGCTGCGCTACGACGATCTGGAGAAGAGGGGCAGCCACGCCATCTTGGCTCTCGCTGATCGGGCGGGCGTGGTCGGCAGGTCCGGTCTCTCGCCGCTGTCGCATGTGCTCAGGATAACCACCCGCGACGGCAACGTCCTCGATCGGCCGTATCAGGCGACCGGACGGGAGTTCATCCTGGGGCGTGCGGAAATCAGGGAGATCTTCGCCAGCATCACCGACGAACTGGCGCTGCCGATGGAGTGCATCGACGCCCTCGAGGACGTGGTCTGGCGCCTTGATCGGGACGCCGATCCTGCCGACATCGTCTCGACCCTGCAGCGTCAGACGGCCGGCCGGCGGGCGCGGGCCTAGAAGAGGCGATTCGAATTTACCAAGCGCCGCAGTTCATGCGGAAACTGCCACAGGGGGGTCACATGAAAATGCTCATTCCAGTCGTGCTGTTGTGTCTCGGGCTGGTGCCCGTGGCGGCGGCACGAAACGCCGATATCATCAGGATCGGCATTATCAACGACCAGAGCAGCGTGTTTTCTGACGCTGATGGAATGAACACCGTCCTCGCCGCCAAAATGGCGGTGGAGGACTTCGGCGGCAAGGTTCTGGGCAAGCCGGTCGAGATCATCGCGGCGGATCATCAGGGCAAGCCGGACATCGGCGCCGGCCTTGCTCGGGAGATGCTCGATCAGAAAGGGGTTTCCGCGATCGTCGTCGGCGGGAATTCGGCGGTGGTGATGGCCATCCAGGAAATCACCAAGCAGTCCGGCCACGTGATGATGAACGTGATCGGCATCTCCTCGGCACTGAGCAACGCCGCGTGTTCGCCGACCGGATTCCATTGGTTCATCGATACCTACTCGGCTGCCAAAACCTATGCGATTGCGGTGACCAAGGAGGGCGGCAAGAACTGGTTCATCATCGCCCCCGACTATACCTTCGGCCACGCCTTCGTCACCGACCTGACCAAGCAGGTGACGAAGGCCGGCGGTAAGGTGGTCGGCACCGTCTTCCACCCCCTTGGGCAACCCGATTTCGGTTCGTTGATCCTGCAGGCGCAGGCGTCCAACGCTGACGTGATCGCCTTTTCCACATCCGGCCTGGACTTCAACAACGCGATCAAGCAGGCGCATGAATTCGGGCTGAACAAGGATGGCCGGCGGATCATCGGCATGGTCGTGGATCTGCTCACTATTCATGCCATCGGCATTGAGTTGGCTCAGGGCCTGGAATTCGTCTCCCCTGGGGAATGGAACCAGAGCCCCGAAGCGGAGCGGTTCAGCCGTCGCTTCATGGAGCACAGCAAGGCGCACACCCCGCCAACGTCCGGGCACATGGCAGCCTACTCGGTCGTCGGGCATTATCTCAAAGCCGTACAGGCCGCGGGCACCACCGATGGACCCGCGGTTGCCGCCAAGATGAAGGAGCTGCCGGTGGATGACTTCTATGCCAACGGCGCCAAGGTCCGCGCCGATGGACGGCTGATGATCGACATCAAACTGATGCGGGTGAAGCCTGCGGCGGAGCAGAAGGGGCCGTTCGACTACACCCAGTTGATTTCTTCGACCCCAGGGGTGGATGCATTCCGACCGGCCAGTGAGAGCGAGTGCCCCTTGCTTAAGCAGCCGTGACCAGTGTTCAGACGTAGAGGGGAAATTGCGGTCTCTTCGAGACCGGTGAGGTCGGACGGAAGAGGCCACCACCGCGGCGGTGGCCTCGAGTGCGTTTCCGGCCTGATCGGGCTCGCCATCGCGGCGAAGCAGATCATCGCCGACGGCATGACCGTCACCGTCGGTAACGGCCTGGAGTCGAACTCGCTGGTGCAGTGCCGGCATATTCACGAAATCGGTTTGCCGGAGGTGCTGCGTATCGAGAATCTCGACGTCGGCGAACCCGGTCCGGGCGAGATGCGCGTGCGCGTTCAGGCCATCGGCCTGAACCGGGCGGACATTAACTTCCGCTCGGGCCATTACCTGGAACCGGCGAAATTGCCGGCGCGTCGGGCTACGAAGCGGCAGGCCTCGTTGAGGCCGTCGGCGAGGGGGTGACGGGATGGCAGATCGGCGCGGCCGTCTGCGTCATCCCGGCGTTCTCGCTCAACCACTACGGTGTCTACGCCGAGCAGGCGATCGTTCCCGCTAAGGCGGTGGTGGCGCGCCCGCCTGGGCTGAGCACGGTGGAGGCGGCGGCGGTGTGGATGCCCAACTTCACTGTCTATGGCGCCCTTGTCGACGTCTGTGCGATCGGCCGCGGCGACGCCGTGGTGATTACCGCCGCGTCGAGCAGCATCGGCCTCGCCGCCATCCAGTTCGCCAACCACCTCGGGGCCGTGCCTATCGCGGTGACGCGCACCGAGGCAAAGCGGGTTGGGCTGCGCGAGGCCGGGGCCGCCCATGTGGTGGTGACCGCCAGCGAGGATTTGGCAACGGAGGTGATGCGGATCACCAGCGGCGCCGGCGCGCGCCTCGTGTTCGACCCGGTTAGCGGACCGGGCATCCTCGATCTGGTGGGCGCCCTTGCGCAGCGGGGCATGCTGCTGCTCTGCGGCAACCTCGGCGAAAAAGCGGACCAGACACCGTTCCCCTTCGTGCATTCGATTACCAAGGGCCTCAGCGTTCGCGGCTATTCGTTGCGGGAGGTCCTGCGCGACCCCACGCGGCGGGAAAAGGCGCAGAGGTTCATCCTGGAGGGGGTGGCCTCGGGCGCCCTCAAGCCCGTGATCGACCGGACGTTTCCTCTTGAGCAGATCGCTGCCGCGCATCGCTATCTGGAAGCCAACGCGCAAATGGGGAAGGTTGTCGTTACCGTATCGTGAGGAGTGAATGCGGAGACTTGCGTCGAGGCGGTGGTCGCAATAATATACCAACTGATTGGTAATTAGCCGTTCCCTGCCGGATGTGGTGGCGAGATGTTGAAGGGCCTGCGAATGACGGCAGAATCGAAGTCGCGGACGACGCGATCGGGGATACCCCTCAAAAACTACTACGGCGCCGACGACAGGATCCCGGCGGGGCGCAACGAGGCGCCGGGACAATTTCCCTTCATGCGCGGCCGGCGCGATCAGGCGCCGCGGACCGGAAGTTGGATCCAGCGCGAGCTGTCGGGGGAGGGGGACGCCAGGCGCTCGAATCAGCAGTTCCACGAGCTGCTGGCGCACGGGCAGACGGGGCTGGATATCATCGGCGACGGTCCGACCGGGGCGCAACTCGATCCGGACCACCCGCTGGCGGCGAACGCCATCGGCACCCAGGGCGTCTCGGTCTGCCACAAGCAGGACTTCCTTGACCTGCTCAAGGACATCCCGCTCGACCGGATGTCGGTGTCGGCGTCGTTCCCGCCGCTGTTTTTCGTTCCCGGCCTCTGTATTGCAGCCCGCGAATACGGCTTCACCCGCGCCGGCCTGCGCGGCTCGACC